>JAUMVH010000047.1 GCA_030530245.1 Ruminococcus sp. | reverse complement strand
GGGTCAAGGGCAGAGCCCTTGCAGAGTCGAGAGGCAGCGCCTCTGGCGGGTTCCAAGGGCAGAGCCCTTGGCAGGGCGTGGGACAGAGTCCCGCGAAAAAATGTTCAAAAGGAAGATACAAATGCTTATACTTGGAATAGAAAGCTCCTGCGACGAGACCGCCGCGAGCGTCATTGAGGACTGCCGCACGATACGCTCGTCGGTGATATCCACGCAGATAGAGGAGCACAAGAAATACGGCGGAGTCGTGCCCGAGATAGCCTCGCGGCGCCACTGCGAGAACATACTCGGTGTGACGCGCAGGGCTCTCGCGGACGCGGGCACGGAGCTCGCCGACCTCGACGGTATCGCCGTGACATACGCCCCGGGACTCATCGGAGCCCTGCTCGTGGGCGTGAACTTCGCGAAGGGGCTTGCGCTCGCGTCGGGCAAGCCGCTGATACCCGTCCACCACATCGCGGGACACATCGCCACGAACTACCTCAGCCACCCCGACCTCGAGCCGCCGTACCTCTGCCTCGTCGCGAGCGGCGGACACAGCCACATCATCGAGGTGCTGAGCTATACGAAATTCCGCGTTGTGGGACGTACCCGCGACGACGCGGCAGGCGAGTGCTTCGACAAGTGCGCGAGGGCTATGGGTTTCCCGTACCCGGGCGGAGTCCACGTCGACAATGCCGCGCAGTCGGGCGACCCGAAGGCGTTCAGGCTCCCGCACCCTGCTGTCGCGGGAAACGAGTTCGACCTCAGCTTCTCGGGACTGAAAACGGCGGTGATAAATCTGCTCCACCACGCCGAGCAGAAGGGCGAGGACATCGACAGGAACGACCTTTCCGCGAGCCTGCAAGCCACCATCGCGGAGATACTCACGGACAAGACCATGCTTGCGGCTGAGGCGCTCGGCTATAAGAGGATAGCGCTCGCGGGCGGAGTTTCCGCGAATTCGGGCGTCCGCGCGGCACTCTCGAAGGCGTGCGAAAGGCGCGGCTGCAGCTTTTATATGCCCGAGAAGAGCCTGTGCGGCGACAACGGCGCGATGATAGGCTGTCAGGGCAGCTACAACCTGCTCGCGGGCATCACCGCAGACGAGAGCCTCAACGCAGTCGCTACGCTCTCGATGGACGAAATATGATTCGGAGGATAGATATGAAAAGGATAACAGCGATATTTCTCGCCGCAGCCATGGCGGGAACAGCCCTCGTCGGCTGTTCGCACAAGCCGCAGACCGAGGAGAGCTCCGCGCCGCGCGTGAGCACGGCTCCCATAGATGAGGCGATACTCGGCGAGTGGAGCAGCGGTGCCAACGGCTACATTTTCAGCGACGACAGGACGGTCTCGCTGCCGATAGACTTCACCTCGTCCGCCCACTTCAACAGCGACGGCTCGTTCTCGATGGAGTCGACGAAGGTCGGCAGGGAGGAGATAGAGTTCGACGGCACGAATCTCAAGGTCTCCCACAAATACGAGGAGGCAGAGGGCGACGAGACCCTCGTACTGCTCGATATGAAGCGCACGGGAGCCGAGAACAAGGACAGCTACGACGGCGAGTACGAGCTTCTCGGCGGGACATACCGCGATATGCTCGCGTACAATCTCGCGATAGACACCGACAAGATAGACGTGCTGGCGGAGGTCGACGGCGAAACGTTCAAATTCACGGTCAGGGACTACTGCTACTTCGAGACGAACGACGGCACCCTCGAGCTGTTCAGCGAGAATATGAACTACGTCAAATACACCGATGATTCGGTAAAATACACGTATACAGTCGACGGAGACACCCTCACGCTCACCTACGAGGACGGAGCGCAGGAGGTGCTGAAAAAGGTAAAATGAGAGGAGAAACGAAATGGTTAAAAGGATAACAGCATGGCTCGCAGCCGCAGCCGCCGCGCTCTCGCTCGTATCGTGCGGGGACGGGGCTGAGTCGTCGGTGCGACCGATAAAGATAGAGGAGAGCGCTACCGCCGCGATACAGACCACGACGGAGCCGCCTTCGCAGCCGACCACCGAGCGCCCCACCTACCACGAGCGCCACGACTATGAGGACGGCGTGCTCGTAGGACGCTGGGAGGGCGACGAAGCCGACATCGTGCTTCAGGAGAACGGCAAGGTAACGGCGGAGTTCGACATCTCCGAGATAATGATGATAAAGGACGGCGTGTTCATGCTCAGCGGTGAGAAGGAGCCGCCGTTGGAGTACGACGGCACGACGCTGAAAATATACGCAAACGGCGAGGAGGAGGGGAGCGAGCCCGTCGAGTTCCTCACTCTGACACGTATTGACGAGCCCGCCCCCGACAGCTTCGACGGCTTGTACAGTATCGACACCGAGGATTTCAAGCAGAGGCTCGCGGGACTCTTCATTGACGAGGAAACAGCCGACATCGACGTGCAGATGAGGATAAGGCGCGGGCACTTCATCGTGTGCCTGCCCGAGTTCTGCGACTATTCGCAGAACGGCGACGAGTTCTCGCTCTCGCTGTCGTATGCGACCGATGGCAGCCTCGCCGACGAGCTCACCGACAGCACCTTCGTCCTCGACGGCGACAGCGTGACCTTCTACAACAGCGACGGCATACCCGAGCAGTTCGAGAGGAAGGAATAAAAATAAGGAGTTGTTCCGCGGAACAACTCCTTTTTGTTTACGCGATTGTGTAGGGGCGCTTTCCGAGCGCCCGCAGGTCGCATTATTACCGCCGCAATTAGAACAATACCACATCGGCGCTTTCCGAGCGTCCGCAGGTCGTATACGGCACGGCGGGCGGCGGGACGCCGCCCCTACGGCTTTCGTTACTTCTTCTTTTTGCTGCCGCCCTTTTTCTTGGGCTGAGGCTTCTTTGCGGGAGCGGCGCTGTCCGCCTTCACAGGAGCTGCCTCCTCCTTCTCGGGAGCGGGCTCGGCTGCCTTTTCGGGAGCCTCCTCCTTTGCGGGAGCTTCTCCCGCGGGAACAGCAGCAGCCTTCGCAGGAGCGGCTATCTGAGCTATCGAGCAGCCCGCAACTGCCCAGAATATCGGGGAGAACGCGGTGTTGCTGCACCCGATGAAGAATATCAGCACTCCGCCGAGCGAGAGAATGAACATACAAACCTGTACCCACGTCCCCTTTTTCGTACGCTTAGCGCCGATGAACAGCACAGGCACGAGCACCAGCACGAGCGCGATAAGCGACGGTATACCGCGTGTAGCGGCGGTGTATAGGTACTCATTGTACACCTTGTCGAAGGTGCCCTTGTTGGCTATTACGACCTCGTTGATGGGGGAGTTCTCGTCAGCGCCGCTGTCGCCGTAGGTGTAGAGCTGCGGGAAGACGAGCTGCTCGGGCCCCGTACCTGTGAGCTTGTTGAGGCTGATGATGTTCATGGTCTTGCTGTTGAGCTTGTAGTACACCTCGTAGGTGTCGTCGAGGTCGATATTCTTGAGGTCGGGCTCGCCGCTCGCGGAGATACGGTAGTAGGAGTCCGCGAACCACAGGATACGGCCGTCATAGAGGCGATACTGCGATAAATTGCCGATGAGCCCCGCCTGCACGAGACCGACAGCGGCTGCCGCGGGAACTATCACCGCGAGCACCGAGAGCAGCCCCGCCTTGCTGACCCTGAGCGCGAACACAGCCGCAATTGCCGCGATAACGGCGAAAACGGCTCCGCAGATACCGATGAGGGAGTACGTGAACATCATCGTGAACGAGCATATGCAAGCCGTGACGATGAAGAAGACCTTGCTCGCCTTGCCCTTGACGGACACCGCCGCGATAAGCGACGAGGTTATCACGAGCGTGAGCACCATCGCGAGGAAGAGCGGCGACTGCGAGAGTCCCGAGGCGGCGTTAGCCTGTACCTCGATGGATATCATACGGTAGTTGCTTATCTTGCCCGTGAAGACCTGTATCAGACCGAAAGCGGAGTTGAGCAGACCGAGTCCCGCGAGCCCGTAAACGACGGTTTTCAGCACCTTTTCACGCTTTATCGACGCGCCCGTGATAAAGAAGCAGAGGTAGAATATCAGCGCGAGCAGCCCCTCGCCTCTGCCGTTGTAGCCGTAGAAGGAGATGCCGACGTCATACGAGTTTATGAGCGAGACAACTCCCCACAGGAGCATTGCCGCGAACGCGCATATCGGGAAAACGACCTTGCCGCGTATGTACTTCTTCATCAGCGATATGAGCGCGAGTATCATGCACATTACGCCTGCGACTGCGAGTCCCGCAGCGGAGAGCTCATACATCGAATCGTGAACGATAACGGGTATCGCCGTCGCGAGCGAGGTCGTGAACAGCGCCGCGAGCAGTCCGTACGAGGCGAGCTTTGAATACTTCTCCTCGGTCATATTCAGTATGAAATTTGATTTTTCGCTTGTGTGGAATATTTCCTTAGCCATAGGTGTGAACCTTTCCTTTGTGTTAGTTTGCCTTTACAGTAATGATATACGTATCGTTTTCGCCCTGCTTTACGGATATCGACGTACCCGAGTCCACGGAGAGCGAGCCGTCCGAGCCGTACCACTTATACCCGCTCGTGCTGCCGTTTATGAGCGCGCCGTCGCGGAAGAGGTTGTCGGTGCTGTCGCTGCCCTCGCCGACGAGGCGTATGAAGCGTCTGCCGTTGTTGTAGTTTGTCTCATCATCGTTGCCGCTGGCGTACTTCCAGCTGGGGTACCAGTAGTTGCCATTCTCGGTAGCCTCGACGTGGAATACGCGCACGCCCGTGCCCGTCTTCTTCCACCAGTAGTCCTTTATGCGGAGGTTATTGTTGTCGAGGGAGGTGTACTCGATGATGAAGAACTCCGAGCGGTACTTGTCGCCGAGCGTCCCGCGCGGGATTATCACGCAGTTGCCGCTGTCGGTCTCGTTGTTGTAGAGGGTGAACGTCTGCTCGCCCTGTGAGCTGTCGAAGACGCTTATCTGGTCGGACCTGTACCAGCCGAGCATGAGCTTGGAGGCAGCACCGAAGTCGCCGAACGCGTCGTCCATGAGCTCGAAGCCGCCCGAGCCGTGAAGCCCTTGGAAGTCGTCGACTCCGTAGAGGTAGTAGTCGGGCAGACCCATGCAGTGACCCATCTCGTGGGAGTAGGTCTGGCAGTATCCGCTGTAGTCGTTCTTGGCGCCGATGTTCTGATTGCCGACGATGACGTGACCGATGGAGAGCCCGTCGAGCTTTTTATTGCTGCTTCCGCCGTAGCCGCCCGAGGTCGGCCACCAGTTGTCGTCGCCCGCAGCGGTAGGCACGACTATCATTATCGCGTCTATCATGCCGTCCTTGTCGGCGTCGTAGTCATTGTAGTCTATCTGCGAGTCGAAGGCGCCGAGCACCTCGTCGATGATGTCGATGTGGAAGATATCGCCCTCATAGGCGGATTTGGACTTCTGCGCCGTATACTCGAACGCCTTGCCGCTGAGGTGTATCGCGCCCTTGGAGGAGCGCTCGTAGAAGGCGGCGATGCTCTCGAGCGGGAACTGCCTGCTGCTCGTATCAGCCGCGCCGAAGGTAGCCTGCTCGACCTCGTCGATTGAGGGCTTGTAGCTGAACCGGCAGTCGGGGAAGTCGACGGTGAACACGGCTACCTTAGCCTCGCCCTGTGAGGGCATAGAGCCGTATAGGTCGTAGATAGGCGCGTCGATGAAGTCGCTCTGCTGCTCCTCGTACCAGCGGTAGAGGAGCTTCGCGCTGTCGGGGTAGATGACGGTCTTCCTCAGCGCGATGAGGTCGAAGGTGTCGACGACGCCGTCCCTGTCGATATCGGCGAGCTGGATGTAGTCCGCGCCGCTCTGGATGTCGTCCTGACCGAGGTTTGGTATCTCGTCGCGCGTGCCGATGAGGAAGTACGCGCCCTCCATATTGTAGACTCCCGTCTCGGGGAGCCCCTCCGCGCCGAGCACATACTTGGTGAGGATAACGAGGTCTGCGACGGTGAACGTGCCGTCGTTGTTGAGGTCGCCAATATAGCCCTCCTTCTGCCACTCAGCGGAGGCAGAGAGCGCGGGCGCGGCAAAGGAAGCGACGGTGCCGGCTGTCACAGCAGCGGCAGCGGCTTTAAGAAGTAAGCGTTTCATAACATCAGCTCCTTGATATTACAGGTGTAAGCGGGTACAAAAAAGCTGCGGACGATACCGTCCGCAGCATACCGAATCATTTTGCGTAGTCGGAAACTCTGCTCTCGCGAATGAGGTTGACCTTGATCTGACCGGGGTAATCCATTTCGGTCTCGATCTGCTGAGCGATCTGTCTCGCAACGAGGACCATCTTCTCGTCGTTGATGACCTCGGGAACAACCATGATCCTGACTTCGCGGCCTGCCTGAACTGCAAAGCACTTATCAACGCCCTCGTAGGAGGTGCATATCTCCTCAAGCTTCTGTAGACGCTTGATGTAGCTTTCGTAGTTCTCGCTTCTTGCGGCAGGTCTTGCAGCGGAAATAGCGTCGGCAGCCTGAACGATACAGGCGATGACTGTTCTGGGCTCAACATCGTTGTGGTGAGCTTCGACAGCGTGTATAACAACGGGATTTTCGTTGTATTTTTTACATACGTCAACGCCTATCTGAACGTGCGAGCCCTCGATCTCGGAGGTAAGAGCCTTACCGATATCGTGGAGGAGACCTGCGCGTCTTGCCATATTGGCGTCGACTCCGAGCTCAGAGGCGAGAACGCCGCAGAGCTGTGCGACTTCGATAGAGTGGTCGAGGACGTTCTGACGGTAGCTCGTACGGAACTTCAGACGTCCGAGGAGCTTGATGAGCTCGTGGTTGAGACCGTGAACATTGGTCTCGATGACGGCTCTTTCGCCCTCCTGCTTTATGCGGTGCTCGACCTCGCGGCGAGCCTTGTCGACCATTTCCTCAATGCGTGTGGGGTGGATACGGCCGTCGGCGATGAGCTTTTCGAGGGCGATCCTTGCGACCTCGCGGCGTATCTGGTCGAAACATGAAAGAGTGATAGCTTCGGGGGTGTCGTCGATGATGAGGTCGACGCCCGTGAGCGTTTCGAGGGTGCGGATATTACGTCCTTCCCTACCGATGATCCTACCCTTCATCTCGTCATTGGGGAGCGGTACCACAGAGACCGCAGCCTCCGACACCTGATCCGCTGCCACCTTGGCGATAGCGAGGGAGATATAGCTTCTTGCCTTCTCGTTGCACTCGTCCTTGAGCTGCTGCTCATACGCCTGCACCTTGACGGCTTTTTCATGCACAAGGTCATCCTCGAGAGTAGAGAGGATATATTCCTTAGCCTGATCCTTTGTGAATTCCGAGATCCTCTCGAGAATATCCATCTGCGAGCGTTTTATCTGCTCGGCCTCCTTGAGCTTTTCGTCGGCACTCTTTATCTTCTGATTGAGAGTGTCCTCCTTCTTTTCAAGGTTGTCATTCTTCTTATCGAGATTCTCCTCTTTCTGCTGCATACGTCTTTCCTGACGTGACAGCTCAGCCCTGCGATCCTTGATCTCCTTGTCAGCCTCGCTGCGGAGCTTATGTATCTCATCCTTAGCCTCGATAAGGGCGCTTTTCTTCTTGTTATCGGCGTCCTTTTCGGCGTCCTCGACTATGCGTGCAGCCTGCTGTTCGGCAGAGCCTACCATAGTTTCGGCGTCGTGCTTACGCTGCTCAACGCCTGCAGACACACCTTTTTTGTAGGCGATGAGAGCGCCCACGGCTGCACCTGCGATGAGAGCGACAACGATGAGTATGATTGCAATAACAGGATCCATACAGTGCATTACCTCCTTTTCGTAAATTAGTTTGTATCATAAAACCATTTATTACTCAAGGCGGTAAATGCCGCTTATTTTATTCATTTGTAAAATATATTGAAAGGGTGCCGCGAAGGCGGTACCGCTCGAAAATATTGGACATTCCGTCCGTCATTTTGTTCATATATCTCATTAACTGCCGCAGGGATATGTATATTTCTCTCGTCGGAAGCATGATTTAAAACAAAGCTGCAATTTACTGCCAAAAGTAATATTTTTGCAAATAAATACAACATAGTTATTATACACTTTTTTTGCATTTATGTCAATAGATTTTCCGTGATTTATTACTATTTGTCGAAAATTAAATCAGCAAACTTGAACCGCAGGTGCATTTTTCTCGCCGCGGGGCTGATTTTGTGAAAAAAGAGTTGAAATTTTATAATATATATGGTATACTATAAAAAGCGTACTTTTTTCGGTAAAAAGATTTTCGGAAAAATACATAATCATTTTCCGCGGTTTTGCGGAGATCGGAGATATATCATGATAGACATCAATATGCTCACAACACTTTCCGAGGCAGAGATAGAAAACCCCAATCTCTTCCCGTTCCCGTTCGGGATGCACATCGGCTTTGCGATAGTGGGACTGCTCTTTTTCCTCTACCGCTTCGTGACCGATAAGAAGCCGTATCAGCTCATATTCGCGTTCGCGATACCATTCTCGCTGACGATATGGCTCTCTGAGAGCAGGGCGTGGTTCTACACCCTCGGAGCTGTCGAGGCAGTGCTGATAATCTGCGCGTTCATCACAACGTTCTTCTTCAAGGATAAGCCCGAGGAGAAGCCTGCCGAGCCCGCAAAGCCCGAGGAAGCTCCCACGGACGAGGATGACGATGAAGACGAGGACGACATCGACTTCGAGGACGAGGCTGACGAAGCTTCCGACTACGACGAAGACGACGACGAGGAAGAGGAATAAGCCGTGAAAATAGCAGTTCTTGACTGGTACACCGTGAGCGTGAGCGGCGACATCACCACCGAAGCCCTTGAGGAGCTCGGCGACGTGAAGGTGATATCCCTCACCAAGCCCGAGGAGACCGCCGCCAATATCGGCGACGCTGACATCGTCCTCTGCAACAAGGTGCTGATAACGAAAGAGGTAATGGACGCCTGCCCGAACCTGAAATACATAGGCTTGTTCGCGACGGGCTACAACAACGTCGACGTGGCATATGCCGCGGAGAAGGGGATAACGGTCTGCAACGCGGGTCAGTATTCCACGAATGCCGTGGCACAGCAGGTCTTCGCGTACATACTCGACAGATACAGCCGCATTCGCGACTACGATAACGCCGTGAAAAACGGCGAATGGGAGCGCTCACCCGCGTTCTCGTACTTCCCGATACCTACGGCTGAGCTCGCGGGACAGACTCTCGCGATAGTGGGCTACGGCTCGATAGGCAGGCGTGTAGCGGAGCTCGGCACTGCGTTCGGCATGAACATCATCGTCAGCACGAGGACGAAGCCGCAGGACTGCCCGTATGAGGTCACAGACGTAATGACAGCCGCGGCAAAGGCGGACGTTATCACGTTCCACTGTCCGCTGACGGAGCAGACGAAGGGACTCGTTAATAGTGAGCTCCTCGGCGTGATGAAGCCGACTGCCACCCTTATCAATACCTCCCGCGGACCCGTGGTGAACGAAGCCGACCTCGCGGACGCCCTCAACAGCGGCAGGATATCCGCCGCCTACGTGGACGTGCTCGAAAAGGAGCCGATGTCGCCCGACACGCCGCTCAAGGGAGCGAAAAACCTCACCATAACGCCGCATACAGCGTGGGCGGCATACGAGACGAGACGCCGCCTTGTGGATATAGTCTGCGACAATATCCGCGCTTGGCAGAGCGGCTCGCCAAGGAATAAAGTCAACTGAAAGAAGCATAGTATGAGAAATATATCGGAAAAACAGAGGATAGTCATCAAGCTCGGTACATCCACGCTCGCCCACAAGACGGGCAAGCTCAATATCCGCCGCATGACGAACCTCGTCAGGGTCATATCCGACCTCCACAATTCGGGCAAGGACATCATCATCGTCTCCTCGGGAGCGCAGGGGCTCGGCTCGGGCAAGCTCGGTCTGCGCGAGAAGCCGAAGGACATCAGGATGAAGCAGGCGGTCGCCGCTATCGGACAGTGCGAGCTCATGCATATCTACGACAATATGTTCGAGCGCTACAGCATTACCGTTGCGCAGATACTGCTGACGAAGATGATAATCGACAACCCCAACCACTGCATGAACTTCAAGAACACTATCGAGAGCCTTGTAGGTCTCGGAGTGATACCGATAGTCAACGAGAACGACGCCATCGCCATTGATGAGCTCGAGCTCGAGATAGGCGAGAACGACTCGCTCTCCGCGCTCGTTGCGGAGCTCTCGGGAGCCGACCTCCTGCTGATACTCTCGGACATCGACGGGCTCTACACCGACGACCCGCGCACGAATCCCGACGCGGAGCCGATATACGTCGTAGAGGAGATAACTCCCGAGATAGAGAGCGTCGCGGGCGGAGCGGGCAGCTCACTCGGAACGGGCGGAATGTCCACGAAGATAAACGCCGCGAAGATAGCTACCGAGGCGGGCATCGACATGGTGATAATGAACGGCAGGGACCCCGAAAAGCTCTACGACCTCTTCGAGGACAAGGAGATAGGCACGATATTCAAGGCAAGGAAATAAATTCGGGATCTATCGCCGCAGGCGATACCGTCAGCTAACGGCTATGACAATGTAGGGGACGCCGCCCTCGGCGTCCCGCAATAATACGACGAACCAACAGGTCGGGCGGATGATATCCGCCCCTACAAAATGAGGTGATATTATGGGTTACACACAGGATCTGGGAATAAAGGCAAAGGCTGCCGAGCCCGTCATCGCGGGCGCGGGCACAGCCAAGAAGAACGAAGCCCTCGCGGCTATATCGAAGGCTCTTGTAGCTAATGCGGCGGAGATAATCGCCGAGAACGCTAAGGACCTCGCGGCAGCTAAGGACAACGGCATATCCGAGGCTATGCAGGACAGACTGCGCCTCGACGAGATCCGCATAGCGGGCATAGCCAAGGGCGTGGACGAGCTCATCGCCCTGCACGACCCGATAGGCGAGGTCATCGGCGGAGGTATCCGCCCGAACGGTCTGCGCATAACGAAGACGCGCGTTCCGCTCGGAGTTATCGGCATAATCTACGAATCGCGCCCGAATGTAACGGTCGACGCGGCGGCACTCTGCCTCAAGGCGGGCAACGCGGTCATACTCAAGGGCGGCAAGGAGGCTATCAACTCCAACATCGTCCTCGGACGCATAATGCGCGAGGCTGTCGAGAGCGTGGGACTCCCCGCGGACGTGATACAGGTAGTGGACAACACCTCCCGCGAGACCACGAACGAGCTCATGAAGCTCAACGGCTACGTCGACGTGCTTATCCCGAGGGGAAGCGCGCGGCTGATACAGGCGGTAGTCACGACGGCGACCGTACCCGTTATCGAGACGGGCGCGGGCAACTGCCACGTATACGTTGACGCTTCCGCTGAC
This sequence comes from Ruminococcus sp., assembly GCA_030530245.1. Lineage (GTDB taxonomy): Bacteria > Bacillota > Clostridia > Oscillospirales > Ruminococcaceae > Ruminococcus. Next base: position 4,230 of record JAUMVH010000047.1, on the reverse strand, counting down.
ATAGAAATGGCGGCGAACATCACCGACAACGCCAAGACATCGCGTCCGTCGGTGTGCAACGCGATAGAGACCCTGCTCGTGCACAAGGACATCGCGGCGGACTTCCTGCCCGTCATCGCGGAGCGCTTCAAGGCTCACAATGTGAAGATATACGGCTGCGACAGGACGAGGGAGATACTCGGCGAGGGCGTCGAGAAGGCTACCGAGACCGAGTACGCTACCGAGTTCAACGACTACATCATCGCGGTGAAGGTCGTTGACACCATCGACGAGGCTATCGCCCATATAAGAAAGTACAGCACGCGCCACTCCGAGTGCATAGTCACGAGAGACCTTGCATCGGCTGCGAAGTTCCGCAGTGAGGTCGACGCGGCGGCTGTTTACGTCAACGCCTCTACCCGCTTCACCGACGGCGGAGAGTTCGGCTTCGGCGCGGAGATAGGCATTTCCACGCAGAAGCTCCACGCAAGAGGACCTATGGGACTCACCGAGCTCACAACAGTGAAGTACCTTATCGACGGCGACGGACAGATAAGGTAATCACTTTCAATAAGACTTCGGCAGGGGACTGCCAAAACAAATTCAGGAGGGAATCATGGCTATCAGAAAAGACCTTGACGATATGCTGAATAACCTTAAAGCGAACAACGCAGGCGCGGTGCCGCCGAAGACGGTACAGCCCGCAGCACCGCCCGTGCACAAGCCAAACAGTGTGGAGCAGAAGATAGACCATATGTCGGTCGACGACCTGCTCAGCACCCTCTCGCATGAGAAGGACACCACCGAGCAAGCCGCTCCGATGCCCGCTCCCGAGCCCGCAAAGAAGAAGAGGATAGTGATATCGGGAGACCTGCCCGATTACGAGGCACTGAGGCAGGCGGAGCTTGAGAAAGACCGCGCGGAGGCTGAGCGCAGGCGCCTTGAAGCCGAGAGAATGGCGGCGGCTCGCGAAGCTGAGATAAGGCGCGCCGAGGCTGAGAAGAGAGCGGCTGAGGAAGCCGAAAGAGCCCGTCTCGAAGCCGAAAAAAAGGCAGCCGAGGAAGCTGAAAGGCAGCGTCTCGAAGCCGAGAAAAAAGCTGCTGAAGAAGCAGACCGTCGACGCCTTGAAGCGGCAAAGAAGGCAGCCGAGGAAGCTGCTGCGGCAAAGGCGGCGTTCGCTCCCAAGCCTGCTGCTCCTGCGGCACCTGTAACACCCGCAGCTCCCGAAGCACCTGCAGCTCCTGCCGGTAATTCCTACTCCTTCGAGGAGGAGATAAACGTCCTCACCTCGTCGCAGACCGAGGACAGCCTCGGCGGCGAGCCCACCGTCGACGAGCTCATGGCGGCGGCGTTTGCGGCTGTGAAGGCGGAGGCTGAGGAGATAGAGGCTGAGCCCGAGGCAGAGGAAGCCGAGGAGGTCGCGGAGGCTCCCGCAGAGGAGGAGCCCGAGTCCGACCCTGTCGGCAGCATGATAGATACTATCCGCGAGGACGCCGAGAAGAAGATGTCCGAGCTCGAAGAGACAGCCGAGCCCGAGGAGGAAGCTCCCGCCGAGGAGCCCGAGGAAGAGCCCGCGGAGGAGTCCGACGAGGACAAGGCAGAAGAGCGCAGGAAGCGCTTCTTTGAGAAGAAAAAGGAGAGTGACACCGAGGCAGAGACCGAGGAAGCCGAAAAGCCCAAGGGCAAGCTGACCTCAGCGCTCGAAAAGATAATGGACGAGGACCCCGACGAGATAATCGCCGAAAGAAGCGAAAAGGCTGAGGACGACGAGTTCGCGGAGCAGGGCAGCGGCAAGCTCAAGAAGCGCCTGTACACGATATTCGGTATCGTGTTCGCGGTTCTCGCCTGCGTGGGACTCATCACGGTCATCGCTACGGCGGCTAAGATGTTCGGCAGGTTCACGTCGGGCGACTCCAAGAAGACGGGCTTTGCCGACGTGGTATACCCCGCAGTCATCATGGACATCGAATCCTTCGACGAGCCGAGCCAGCTCACCTCCGACCAAGTGATAACAGCGGCGATATGGTCGATGATAATGTCCGACGGCACGCTCGACAACTACGAGAAGACCTTCGATGTAGTGAGAGTACCCGCAGTTGACGTCGAGTCCTACGCCGTAAAGCTGTTCGGCGACGACCTCCCCGAGCTCACCCACACGACGGTAGGTCCCGCTGAGTCGAGGTTCTACTACAACGAGGAGAAGGAGTCGTATAATATCCCGCTCACGCCCGTTACATTCACGTACTCGCCCGAGATAAAGTCCGTTACCAAGAACGGCAGCGAGTACACGCTTGTCGTTGACTACATCGACGAGCTGCCCGAGTGGCTGCCGAAGACGTCGTCGAAGTCTGTGCAGTTCACGCTTGCCGAGACGAGCGAGGGCTATCAGATAAAGGCGATGAAGGTGCTCTCCGAGAACAACAATATATAATGTATAGAGACCGCGGCAAGGGAGCCTCCCTGAAGTCCGCGGTCTTTTTTCGGGCAGTCGAGAAAAAATTTTCAAAAACGCTTGACAAGCGCGCCGCTTTCTGATATAATATTAAAGCAGTCAGGTGAGCATAATGCTCTGCCCCTTGTAAGACCTGATAAAAGCTGCAATGCGAGTGTGCTGGAATAGGCAGACAGGCACGTTTGAGGGGCGTGTGTCGACAGACGTATGGGTTCAAGTCCCATTACTCGCACCAGCGCCGAGCGGGCGCGCGCAGTTCGCGGTTCAGTTTTTCTGGACCGCGAATTTTTTTCGCGACCCGTACTTATATGAACAGATACAGATGCGGAAAGTATTCGCGATTTTCGCCTTGACAAATGAACAATGATGTGATACAATATAAGTAACCAAAAGGATAATGTGTGATGATTCACAGAATGCGAAAAACCCGAGAGTGCCGGCTCTCGGGTTTTTCATTCGGGCTATTTGTCGGACTTCAGACTGTCTAACCGCTTGCTCACACAGTCACCAACTAAGCGAGCCATAACAGCTGTGATAAAGGATAATATGTAATTCACAGAATACACCTCCTTCCTGACGGAAGAAGCCGACAACAAGAGTATAACGTAAACTGTACGGTATGTCAAGAAAGGGTAAATGATAAATTATTGAAAAATCAAAAAAGCACTTGACAATCCCAAAAACATATGATATAATTATAAAGCTGTTTGAAAAGCAGTAAATATCGTATTCTAAAGACAGCTGGCAGGTTTAACCGTAAGTCCCGCCGAGGAATTGCAAGTGATATGAGCTATCATTGTCCTTTTCCGAGCTGTCGGCAAAGGACTTTTTTATTGCACTCTGAATACGATAACACAAATTATTCGGAGGTGAATACACAATGCCAAGCAATGCAGTTCTCGAAGCTAAGAAGGCTAAGGTCGAGCAGCTCACAGAGGTCATCAAGGGTTCCGTATCAGGCGTCCTCGTTGACTACAAGGGTATCACCGTTGAGGAGGATACAAAGCTCAGAAAAGAGCTCCGTGAGGCAGGCGTTAACTACTTCGTAGAGAAGAACACAATGCTTCTGCGTGCGTTCAAGAATGTCGGACTCGAAGGCTTTGAGGAGGCTCTTAACGGTACTACCGCTATCGCTCTCTCGACCGAGGATCAGACTGCTCCCGCCCGTATACTCGGCAAGTTTGCTGAGAAGGCAGGCGACGAGAAGTTCAACCTCAAGGCAGGTTTCGTTGAAGGCGAGGTTTACGATCAGGCAGGAGTTATCGCTCTTTCCAAGATCCCCTCGAAGGATGTTCTGCTCGCACAGCTGGTCGGCTCTCTCCAGGGTCCCATGCAGAAGCTCGCAGCAGCCCTCAAGGCAGTTGCAGACAAGAAGTCAGAGGAAGCTGCCTGATTTCTGTAATCATCACATCGCAGCTTGAAAGAATGACCGTATATCGGTAAATTTATTAAAAGGAGATTATTATCATGGCTTCAGAGAAGATCACAAAATTTGTTGAAGATATCAAGACTCTTTCCGTTCTCGAGCTTGCTGAGCTCGTAGACGCTATCCAGGAAGAATTCGGCGTAACAGCAATGGTAGCTGCTGCTCCTGCTGCAGGCGGCGCTGCTGCCGGCGGCGAGGCTGCTAAGACAGAGTTCGACGTAGTTCTCACATCCTTCGGTGATGCTAAGATGGCAGTTATCAAGGTTGCTAAGGAAGTTCTCGGTCTTGGTCTTAAGGAGGCTAAGGAGGTAGTTGAGGCTGCTCCTAAGGCTATCAAGGAAGGCGTTTCAGAGGCTGAGGCTAACGAGCTCAA
>JAUMVH010000046.1:14280-15525 GCA_030530245.1 Ruminococcus sp. | reverse complement strand
ACAACATAGAATATTTTTGTTTTTTGCGCTGTCTACTTGACAGGGGGCGGGTCACCTTGGGTACCGCTGTTTTTCGTACTGTTTGGTTTTGCAGTTCGGTGAGTGCCGCCCGCAGCTTTCAGAATACCGCCTTTTTTATCAGCGCCAGCTCGTCGAGGGAGATACAGTGCTTGAACTCGCCCTCGTCCATGACGGCGAGCAGCTCGTCTATCTCTGCCCAGCACACGTCCGAGACCTCGGACGACTGGAGCACGAGCTTGTCCACGTCGACGTCCTCGCGGCAGAGGTACACCGCGCGGAGCTCATTGTCGTTGACGCCCTCGTCGGTGTAGCTGCTCCTGAGCAGACCTATCAGCTCGAGGCGGCTGCCGTGGATCTTCAAGCCGAGCTCCTCGGCAGTTTCGCGGACTGCCGTGCTGCGGAACTCCTCGCCCTGTCCGACGTGCCCCGCCGCGGAGACGTCATAGCAGTCGGGAGCGATGCGTTTTTCGTGCGAGCGCTTCTGCAAGAGCACGTATATGCCCATATCCTTGCGCTTGATTATCCAAATATGTACCGCGGGGTGGAGCTCGCCGTCGCGGTGGACGAGGCTGCGGGGCTTTGACTGCGAGGTCAGCCGCGCTTCGTCGTCGATGAGGTTGAGGAACTCGTCCTCGATGACCTCCATTGAGATGTGCGGATTATTCTTCTCGGCTTCGGTGAAGACGCCGATTATCTCACGCACGGAGTCGTTGATGATGTCCTCGTTGGACTCGTATAGCCGGTACTTCACGTCCTCGCTGACGGAGCAGAGCAGTCCGCGGAGCTCGTCGCTGTCCGCGATATGCTGTACTCCGAGCTTCTTAGCGACTTCGGCGTAGAGCTCGTCGTGCGAGGCAAGTTTGCTTAGGTATATCTCAGTTTGTTCCATAAAAACGCTCTCCTGTTCAAAAGCTAATCATACGCGACTGTAATTATATACCCTTTGTCGGAAAATGTCAATGCTTTTCGCAATATTTGTCGGAACAGGTCGGATTTTTTTGCGGAACGGCGGGCAATTTCGTGCGGAAAAAGGCAAGTCACCCTCCGCGCAGGTAACGATCGCGGAAGCAGACTTGCCTTTTGTACAGAGTGAGCGAGCGTGCGAGCGGCAACGCGAATATGGGGTTCGGGGAGTGCGCTCCCCGACGGGGTCTGGGGCAGCGCCCCAGCGGGTCAAGGGCAGAGCCCTTGCGGATTCCAAAGGCAGAGCCTTTGGCGGGTCAA
>JAUMVH010000046.1:0-14270 GCA_030530245.1 Ruminococcus sp. | reverse complement strand
GCAAGATATGACATTTTATTCGAGCTGCCAACACCCCCCCCCCGGGGGGGGGCGGCCGGCCCCCCCCGCGCCGGGGCACCGCCCCCCACCCCGCCCGGATTCCAAAGGCAGAGCCTTTGGCGGGTCAAGGGCGAGCCCTTGTTATTTAACGTGGAATCCCATGCACTGTACGTTTGCGACCTTGGTGCCGAGCTCGTCGGTGATGTCGACATTGTAGACGCAGGTGCTCCTGCCGTCCTTGATGAGGGTAGCCTTCGCGATGAGCTGCTTGCCCTTGACGGGGGAGAGGTACGCGATACTGTTATTGATACCGACAACTCCCGCTTTCTGCCAGTTCGAGGCAACGGCGAATGCGAAGTCCGCGAGCGTGTAGTGCACGCCGCCCATGACGTTGCCCATAGCGTTGCAGTGTCTGCCGTCGAGGACTACGCTGCAAACGGCGCTGTGGTCGCCTATCTCGTCGATGACCATGCCCGCGTCGGTAGCGAACTTGTCGCCCTTGAAATACTCTCTTACTTCTTCGATGTTTTCCATAGTGATATTCCTTTCAATAATTGATTGATCCAATGCGGGCAGATGTAGGCATCCGCCCCTACAAAGTATCAGGTGTAGGGGGCGATGTCTACATCGCCCCGCAGCTCATTAAAATGGTGCAGATGTCCTGTCCACCTGCACCATTACGTCAATTCTTTATCTGCTTGGCAACGAGGCTCTCGCCGCAGTATATCTCGCGGAGCTTCGGCTTTTCAATTTTACCCGTGGGATTTCTCGGAACGTCCGCGAAGATGACCTTATGCGGTCTCTTGTAGCGCGGCATTTTCTGACAGAAGGTGTTTATCTCCTCCTCAGTGCACTCCATGCCGTCCTTGATGGAGATTATCGCCGCCGCTATCTCGCCGAGGCGCTTGTCGGGCAGACCGATGACCGCCACGTCCTTGACTGCGGGGTGAGCGCGGAGGAAGTCCTCTATCTGTACGGGGTAGAGGTTCTCGCCGCCGCTGATGATGACGTCCTTCTTGCGGTCGACGAGGTAGATGAAGCCGTCCTCGTCCTCCTGAGCCATATCGCCCGTGAGGAGCCAGCCGTCCTTGAGCGTTTCAGCGGTAGCCTTCTCGTCGCGGTAGTAGCAGGTCATGACACCGGGTCCCTTCACGTAGAGCTCGCCCACCTGTCCGCGCTCGACTGCGTTGCCGTTCTCGTCGGCTATCTTGACCTCCCAGCCGAAGCCCGCCTTGCCGATAGCGCCTACCTTGTGGATATTCTCCACGCCGAGGTGTACGCAGCCCGGTCCGATAGATTCGCTGAGACCGTAGTTCGTGTCGTACTGGTGGTTCGGGAAGTGCTCCTTCCAGCGCGCAATGAGCGACGGAGGAACGGGCTGAGCGCCGATGTGCATGAGCCTCCACTGAGCGAGGTCGTACTGCGACGGGTCGATCTCGCCGCGGTCGATGGCGTCGAGGATATCCTGCGCCCACGGCACGAGGAGCCACACAATCGTACAGAGCTCGTTCGACACGGTCTCGATTATCGACTTCGGCTTAACGCCCTTGAGGAGCACAGCCTTGCTGCCCGACTGGAGGCTGCCGAACCAGTGCATTTTCGCGCCCGTGTGGTAGAGCGGAGGAATGCAGAGGAACACGTCGTCGCGGGTCTGACCGTGGTGGTTCTGCTCGCACTTTGCGGAGTGCACGAGCGAGCGGTGCTTGTGGAGGATAGCCTTGGGGAAGCCTGTGGTTCCCGAGGAGAAGTATATCGCCGCGTCATCGTCGTCGGTGAGCTTTATATCGGGAGCCTCGCTTGACGAGTTCGCGACGTTGCTGTCGTAGTGCTCGGCGAACGAGGGACAGCCCTCGCCCACGTAGAAGAGGAGGCGGTTCTTGCTGATATCCTCGGCAATTTCCTCGACGCGTCCGATGAATTCGGGACCGAACATGAGTATGTCGACCTCCGCGAGGTCGAGGCAGTACTTTATCTCGTCGGCGGTATAGCGGAAGTTGAGCGGCACCGCGAGCGCGCCCGTCTTGAGTATACCGAAGTATATGGGCAGCCACTCGAGGCAGTTCATCAGCAGTATGCCGACCTTGTCGCCCTTCTGCACGCCTCTGCTGAGGAGCATATTCGCAAAGCGGTTGGCCTTCTCGTCGAAGACCTTCCATGTTATCTCGCGGCGGTAGCGGCACTCGGGGCTCGGCTCGATGAGCTCGTACTCCTTCCACGTCTTGCGGCGGACCTCGGTTATCTCGGGGTTGACCTCGACGAGTGCGACATCGCTGCCGTAGAGCTCCGCATTTCTTTCAAGCAATTCAGTGATTGGCATAAAAGTCTGTCCTTTCCATAGCAGATTCAAAGCTATAAAGCTGTAAAGCCATAAAACATATATAACCATTTTAGCACAAAAAAGCAAAAAAGTAAAGAGCGGCGGGATATGCGAAATCAACAAAAAAACGGCTTGATGTGTGTGCAGTTTCACGAAATTACTTTAATTGGTATTTTCCTCTTTCATTATTGGGTAAAAAGTGCTATAATTTACTTGCAGACATCATATTTTTCTGTGAAAAGGAGAAAACTATGGGAAAAACAGTTAATATTGCCGTATTTGTCGCGGGACTCGATGAGGAGTACCAGAACAATATAATCACAGGCATAAACGACTTCGCAAGAAGAAACAGGGTGAACGTCTCTTACTTCGCGGCATATGGGGGTATGCTCGACAGTAAGATATTCGATATCGGCGAGTACAGTATGTACGCTGTCGCCAATCTCGAGTGCTTCGACGGCGTTATCCTTATGACCAATACCATCAATGATATGGCGGTGAGAGAGCGCATAATCAACAGCGTCAAGGAGGCAAAGCTCCCCGCTGTGGTGTTTGACTGCGCCGACTACCCCGAATTCATCAATATAAGTATCGACAACACTGCCGCCATGCGCAATATGGTGCGCCACGTCATACAGGAGCACGGCGCCAAGGTGCTCAACTATATATCGGGACCTATGTCCAACCCCGAGGCGGTCGACCGTCTCAACGCCTTCCGTGAGGTAATGGCTGAAAACGGTCTTGCCGTGGAGGAGGGACGCATATTCTACGGCGAGTTCCGCCCGTACGACGGCAAGGCTGCCATAGAGCAGTATATGAACTCGGGGCTTGCGCTCCCCGACGCCTTCATCTGCGCGAACGACGCCATGGCTCTGACGGCTGTCAGCACGCTCGAAAAGTACGGCTTCTGCGTGCCGCTCGACGTCATAGTCACGGGCTTTGACAATACCTACAGCGCCCGCAATTACTGTCCCGCGCTCACGTCCGTAAAGCGACCGCTCGAGCGCGCAGGAAGCGCGGCTTGCAGCGTTATACTCGACATAGTCAGCGGAAGGGAGCCCGAGATAGAGCACATGGAGGCTGAATGCGTGTTCACCGAGAGCTGCGGCTGTAATAACGGCGCAATCGGCGGCGTGAGCGAGTTCAGCGAGTACCGCAAGCGCACCTACAACAAGATAGAGGACAGCAACGACAACGTCCACAAGCTCAATATCCTCTCGGCAAGGCTCGCCGAGACCGAGAATACAGACGATACCTTCGCGGTGATAAGGGACTTCATCGCCGAGATAGGCTGCGAGCGCTTCGCACTGTGCCTCAAGGAGGACTGGCAGGAGGCGTTTACGGGCTCTGCAATGAGCAGCGACTTCGACTGCGAGATGACAGCTCCCCTCATATGGGACAAGGGCGAGACCACCTGCGTCGAGTACTTCCCGAGCACGGATATGTACCCCGAGCCGCTCGAAACAGGCGGAAATGTCAGCTATTTCCTCCCGATACACTTCAAGGAGAGGGTGCTCGGCTACTTCATCATCACGAACGGCGACTTCCCGATAACGAACCTGCTCTGCCACACCTTCGCGATGGATATCAGCAACTCGCTCGAGAACCTGCGCAAGCTCTCGCACATCAACAAGGCTATGGAGGAGCTCAACAGGCTCTACGTAATAGACCCGCTCTGTAACGTATACAACAGAAACGGCTTCATCAAGCTCGCCGACGATATGTTCAGGACAAGCGTTGCCAAGAAGCGCAAGATAATGCTGACGTTCATAGATATGGACGGTCTGAAGTTCATCAACGACAGCTACGGTCACAACGAGGGCGACTTCGCGATACAGCGCCTCGCGGACGTTATCAAGGAGTGCCTGCGCAGCGACAGTATCTGCGCGAGATTCGGCGGCGATGAGTTCGTGGTGTTCCAGCAGAAGGCGTCCGACGGCGACGACGCGGCGTTCGAGAGGAAGCTCAACTCCAAGATGGACAACATCAATGCCATCATCTGCAAGCCCTATACGCTGTCTGCGAGCGTCGGCAGCATAATAAAGGTACCCGCCGAGGAAGAGACGCTGTACAGCATCATCAAGCAGGCAGATGCGCTGATGTACGACGTCAAGAAGGCGAAGAAGAACTCCCGAACAGCGATGGAGAGCAAATAAGCAGCTATATCCCCGCCATATGGCGGGGATTTTTGTTGTTATAGCTTTTTAGCCGTTAGCTCGTAGTGTCCGCGCCGCCAAATCGCGGCATAGCTGAATGTAACGGACATTTGCTGCCGCGTCTGTTGCTTTTTCTGTATATTTATGGTATAATCAAAGGGAGATACGCAGTCGGCGGAGACTCCCGCTACCGAGGTGATGATATGAATACGACCGAGAAAAGGATAAAGACCAACAAGCGCAATACCGTGCTCGCACTGGCTATGCTGCTGCTGACGAATGTGCTTCTGAGCATTTCGCTGATGGATATGTCAAAGCTCGCCCTGCGCGAGCAGATAAACCAGCGTATGCTCGATATCGCCAATACAGCCGCGTATATGCTCGACGGCGACGAGCTCGCCGTCCTCACCGCCGAGGACGAGGGCACCGAGCCGTATAACAGGGCGCTCGATACGCTCCGCTCGTTTCAAAAGAACATACAGCTCGACTATATCTACGGGATAAGGGATATGGGCGACGGGACCTTCACGTTCACCATCGACCCCGATGAGGACGACCCCGGCGAGTTCGGCGCGCCGATCGAGACTACCGACGCGCTCGTGAAGGCGTCGCAGGGTACCCCGAGCGTGGATAAGGAAGCGTACGCCGACGAATGGGGACGCTTCTACTCGGCGTACAGCCCCGTATACGACTCCGAGGGCAATATCGCGGGGATAGTCGGCGTCGACTTCAACGCCGAGTGGTACGAGGGCAAGCTCAACTCGAACAGGCTCGTCGCGCTTGCGATAACCGCGGCGGCGCTGCTCATCGGAGTGGGGGTATCGCTTATAATGATGGTGCAGAACAGGAAGCGCTTCAACGATATGATGAAGACCATCGGCGAGCTCGACGACGCGACCCGACGGCTCGACAGGACTATCCTGCAAAGCACGAAGGGCAGGCTCGGGCTTGCAACCGAGGACGGCAACGCCGCGCTGAAGGCTATCTCCGAGAGCGAGGACGTGAAGAGGACGGTGAGCAGCGAATACGAGGAGCTCAGCTCGAGCCTCTCCTCCGTCTATGGCAAGCTGAAAAACTACGTCGAGTACATAGATTCCGAGGTCTACACCGACCCCGTGACGAATACGGGCAACAAAGCCGCGTACAAGCTGCGCGTCGAGAAGCTCGGCGAGGACATAAAGGCGGGAAAGGCGCGCTTCACGGTCGCCTTCTTCGACATCAACGAGCTCAAGCGGATATACGTGGCTTGCGGCTATGAGGCGGGCGACGAGCTGATGTTCGAGTGCGCGAGGATAATACAGAAGCTCTTCGGCAGGCAGGACGTCTACCACATCGCGGGCGACGAATTCGTCGTCATATCCGAGGGAGTATCGCTCCTCGACACGAAGATACTCCTCGCGAGGTTCGAGAGCGAGCTGAAACACTACAATTCGGGCTGCGGGGACGATAAGAAGCTGTCCGTAGCCAAGGGCGCGGCAGCCTTCAAGCCGAACAGGTCGCGCGATTACCGACAGGTATTGGCAGAGGCGAAGGAAAAGTGCGACAAGGACAAGGCTGAGTACTACGAACGCAAAAACAAATCAAAATAAGGAGCATTATATGAAGATAAACGACAGTATGCACGGATTCAACGTTACAAGGATACGTCCCGCGGGAAGCGTCGCGGGCGAGCTCGTCGAGATGGAGCACGTCAGGACGGGCGCGCGCCTCGTGTGGCTCGACAACGGAGACGAGAACAAGGTCTTCTCCGTCAACTTCAAGACCCCGCCGACCGACGATACGGGCGTCTTCCACATCATCGAGCACTCCGTCCTCGGCGGCTCGGAGAAGTACCCCGTCAAGGACCCGTTCCTGTATATGCTGAAAAGCTCGATGAACACCTTCCTCAACGCGATGACCTTCCCCGACAAGACCATGTACCCCGTATCGAGCCGCAACGACCGCGACTTCATGAACCTCATAGAGGTGTATCTCGACGGCGTGTTCAAGCCGCAGATAGGCTCGGTGCCCGAGATATTCTATCAGGAGGGACACCACATCGAGTGGCGTGCGGAGGGCGATGAGCCCCTCTACAAGGGCGTCGTTTTCAACGAGATGAAGGGCGTTGAGTCCTCGATATACAACCGCATCGAGCAGGAGCTCATGACCATGCTCTATCCCGACACCTGCTACGGCTATGAATCGGGCGGCAAGCCCTCGGCTATCCCCGACCTCACCTACGAGCAGTTCGTCGCCACATATAAGCGACACTACCACCCGTCGAATTCGTACATCTACCTCGACGGAGCGGTCGATATCGAGCCCGTGCTCGGACTCATCGACAGCTACCTCTCGCAGTTCGGAAAGAGCGGCGATGTCATAGAGATACCCGTGCAGGAGCCCGTTGCGACCGCGGAGAAGTCCTGCTATTACGAGATAGCTCCCGAGGAGGAGGAAGCCGCTCACACGCATATCGCCATCGGCAAGGTCATGGCTTCGTGGGACGAGCGCGAGAAGCTGACTGCGGGCATAGTGCTCGGCAAGGCGCTCGCGGGCTCGAACGAGGCTCCGCTGAAGCGCGCTCTGCTCGATACGGGGCTGTGCCTCGACGTGTCCCTCAGCATTGAGGACGGCACCGCTCAGCCCATGGGCTCGCTGAAAATATACAACACTGATATGGAGCACGCGCCCGCTCTCCTCACCACCGTCCGCGAGACGGTCTCTGCCCTCGTGAAGAACGGAATTGACAGGAAGACACTCTCCGCGGCTATCGACTGGTTCGAGTTCCACACCAAGGACAGACAGGAGCCGAAGGGACTTATCCGCGGCATTGTCTGCATGAGCTCGTGGCTCTACGGCGGCGACCCGCTGATGTACCTCGACTGCGACGACATCTTCGGGTCCCTGCGCGCAAAGCTCGAGACCGACTACTACGAGAAGCTCCTCGCGGAGTGGCTCCTCGACGAAAAGGGCGCAGTTACGCTGTATATGCTCCCGTCGCGCACCTACGGCGACGAGCAGAAGAGGATAGAGCAGGAGCGCGTGCGTGCCGAGCTCGCGGCTATGTCCGAGCAGGAGAAGGCTCAGCTCATCGAGCTCAACCGCAGGCTCGACGAGTGGCAGGCGACTCCCGATACACCCGAGAATATAGCCACGCTCCCGACTCTGCCGCTCTCGGAGGTCAGCGAGCTCCCGCTCGAATTCGTGACCGAGAGGGGAGAGGAGCGCGGTATCACGGTGCTCCGCCATCCTGCCCGCAACAAGGGCATATCCTCGGTGGCGCTGTACTTCGCGGCGGCTGACTTCACACAGCGCGAGCTCGAAATGCTCGCCATAATGACCGACCTTATATCCGAGCTCCCGACCGTGAACTGCTCGGGCGCGGAGCTCCAGCAGCGTATCACGGGCACTCTCGGCAAGCTCGACATAAACGCCGCTGTATTCGCAAAGGAGGGCGCTCCCGAGGAGTGCAGCCCGTATCTCACGGTGAAGGCGAGCTTCCTCGACCACAAGACGGAGGACGCGCTCGCGCTCATCGGCGAGCTCCTCACCGAGACCGTCTACGACAGCCCCGAGCAGATACGCGAGATACTGCTCCAGTGCGACGAGGACATGAAGCAGGACATCATCGCGAACGGTCACCGCATAGCCATGCGCCGCGTAAGGAGCGGTATGTCGGCGGAATCCGCGATGAACGAGCTGCTGTGCGGCTATGAGGCGTACAGGACGCTCCACGCGGCTGCCAAGCCCACCGACGCCGAGCTCGCGGGACTTATCGGCGAATTCAAGGCGATAGCGGCGAAGCTCTTCTGCCGCGCAAGGCTCACCGCGGGCACTGTCTCCACGGACGGGCTGCCGCTCGGTGTGCTCGCTGATATGCTCCCCGAGGGCGAGGCTCCCGCAAAGAGCGCGACCGCGTTCAGGCTCGAAACTCCCGAAAAGCAGGGCATAATCGTTCCTTCGGGCGTGTCGTACTCGGGCGCCGCGCTCCCGACCTATGAGACAGACAAGGCGCTGTGGAGCGTGCTCTCGATGATACTCTCCTACGAGTACCTGTGGAACGAGGTGCGCGTCAAGGGCGGAGCCTACGGAACGGGCTTCGGCGTGAACAATATGGGCGAGGCGGCGTTCTACTCCTACCGCGACCCTTCGCCCTCTGGAGCTCTCAACGCCTATGCGGGCGCGGCGGAGTTCCTGCGGAGCTACTGCGCCGCGAAGCCCGACATCAGCTCGTACATAATCAGCAGTATCGCGCAGAAGGAGCCGCTGATGTCCGACAGCGCTTACGGCACCACCGCCGACGAGATATATTTCCGCGGTATCACCGAGGAGAGCCGCCGCGAGAACCGCAGGCGTATGCTTGCTCTCACGTCAGACGACCTGCTGAAAGCGGCAGAGGCGCTCTCGGCGCTCGGACGGCGCTGTGTAGTCGGTCCTGCCGAGGCGATAAAGGCGTGCGGCGAGGACTACGATACAAGCTCAATATAGACAAATGAAACCCTTCACTTTTCACTTATCGTAAAAATCCCCGTCAAAGGCAGAGCCTTCGGCGGGGATAGTTTTTTATTCCACGGGGAATTTCGTGATGAGCTTGGCGTCGAGCTGCTGGATAGTGAGCGCGTCGTTGGCAGTGATACCTGCCTCGCCGTCAACGTCGCCGTTGACCTTTCCGAGCGCTGACAGCCCGTACTTGTCGAGGTTGCCGATGTGCTGGAGTATAGCCACTGAGTCAGCCACGGATACCTTTTTGTCGCAGTTGGCGTCGCCGCAGATGATATCCTCGGGCACGAACGTCTCGACCGTGGTCACGGAGGTCGTAGCTGTAGTAGCAGCAGTAGTCGAAGCGGAGGTCGTTCCCTCGGGAGCGTCGCCGTCCTCCCACACAGCCTTGAAGCTTATACCCATACCCGGCATAGCTCCGAGCACCTTGTACTCATCGCCTGCCTGATATATAGTTCCGTCGGCAGTCGACTTCCAGCCCGCGAAGTGCTTGCCTTCGACGGTGATACCGGGGTCGGGGCAGGTGATGACCTCGTCGGTCGTTGCGGGGACCTTTATGCTTGTGCCGCCGTTGCCGGGGTTGAACACGACCTTGTAGTCTATCGGCTGCCATACGGCGGTGTATACGACGTCCTCACCCGGCATGAGCACGGTCTGCGAGGGCTTGTACTGCTTGCCGTCGAAGCTCGAAGTCCAGCCCACGAGCTCAAAGCCGCTTCTCGAGAAGCGCTCGGCATTCGCGAGCTCATCGCTGGTGCCTTCGGTCTTTTCAAATGAGTATGTATCGTTTCCGTTGAGGCGGTCAACGTCGCCTGCGAAATATGTGAGCTGTATCTTTTTGTACAGTATTGGGTAGAGGGTGATATCGTGGTCGGGCATTACGAGCTGTGTTCCGTAGCTGAATACCCTTTCTCCGTCGGTGAGCCACTTGCTGACGTACTTGAGGGTGCCTTCCTCGGTCTCCTTCTCGACGAAGACGGTGGTATCGTTGGGGTTGAAGACCTCGTTGGGGTAGTACGACTCCTCCTCGAGCCACTCGGGGTTATCGAAGGTGATACCGTCGCGCTCGAGCACGTACTTTACGGTGTGCTTATCCTGAGTGCTGTCGACCCAGCAGATGTGGAAGACGAGCTCATCGGCGTCGTCGGGGATATCGACGAACTGTCCCGACGAGAATCCGACTACGTCGTCGTAAGTCCAGCCTGCGAAGATGTAGCCCTTCTTGAAGAAGGTACCCACGGGGATATTGGTGTGACCGTCAGTAGTGGTAGTCGTCTCGAAGAGCGAAACGTCGGTAGTTTTGCTTGGCTCGGCGTCCTCGTCTATCTGAAAGACGAGCCTAACCTCTTTTTTGTCCTCCGTATCCGCGGCGGAGGCGGTAAACCAGCCTCCGAACGCACCCAGAGAGACAGCCGCCGCCAGCAGAACGGCAATTGGTCTGCGGTGTGATCTTTTCATTTTTCCCTCCTGTGCCCGACGTATGGCGTCAGGCGAAGCAATTTCTTTCTTTGTTGTAGGAATAGCCTATTTTTGCAAGCTTGTCGGCTATATCGTCGGCGGACAGGTCAAGGCTCCTGCACAGCTCGTCGAAGCTCGGGTATTCGTCCCTGAGCTTGGTATTTATATAGCTCAGAAGTATTGCGGGGTCATTCGGAATGTTCAAAGCATACCCTCCCTTTTTTTCGATACAGCGGTTTCCGTCCGCAGTGCAAAAACAGGCGGAAAGCGGCAAAAATCGAGTAGTCTACATAATAAATATACAATAACCCTGCACCTTTGTCAATGAAATTAGTGAAACATCATTATTGAACTTTGTGTGAATTTGTAAAATAATACGCGGAGCAGGTATCTCCCGCTCCGCGTAAGCTGTCATATGCTGTCCATATTGCTTGGGACGTGGACTTTTTCGTAATGCTCGAGCTCGTCCTGCGTGGTGCCGAGGTCGTTCATCTCACCCGAGGAGCCGCGCTGTAACTGGCGCTTTCTCAGCTCGTACGGGTCCATTATCTCGCGCTCGCGCTGCTTCTCCTTGTACTCCTCGAAGGTGGCGCTGAACTGCGGGAAGCCCTCCTGATCCTCGAGCCAGTGGTACTTGATGACCGCCCACATATTGGCTCCGCCCGTGAGTATGCAAGCGACGGAATACACCGACATACCGATGAATGCTATGCGTATGCGCCCGAAGAAGCCCATGTTGTTCAGGACTATCATGAAGATGTAGTTGGCGACCTGTATGGCGATGACTATCATCGCCGAGAGCGAGTGGTGAAGGAGACTGGCGCGGTAGGTCAGGTAGAACGAGAGCGGGCAGACGATGAGCGTGTCGATTATCAGAATGAAAGCCACATGAGCGAAGTAGGGCTCGCCCATGGCACCCATCAGCCAGTCCCAGCTGGTGCCGACCATGCTCGTGAAGGAGTACGGTATCATTATAAGTCCGCCTATCAGGTAGGTGAAAAAGGCGATGGAGTTTATCCGCTTGACGCGCTTGAGAAGGACGCTGTTGCGTGCGAACTCTGCCATCGTCTCTTTGTCAACGAAGTATGGCATAGAAATTCCCCCGATATATGAATATTCATTGGTTTAAGTATAGCATTTTATATAAGTTATGTCAATAGGAGCGGGCAGATTTACTGTTAAATCAGAAATAATATTTGCAAATTCTTCTCAAAAAATACACAATTCCTTCAATTGCCAAAAAATAACGAAATATTGGTAAATATAAAACCTTGACACTTGTAAATGTTATGCAATAACTAACATAGACCGTAAGTGCAGATTTGTTAAAAACGCACAAGTAAGAGCAAGCTAATTAGTCTAATTTGGCGATAGAAATTTTATTTATTATATGTTATAATACATTATGATATGTGAGTCATAATATTTCCGTCGGCGTGCGGTTTGTTATTTATTTCACAGAATTTATTAAGGAGGTTCATCTAAAATGAATTCAGCTAAATCCACTGTTCCCTTCAAGGGCACTCCCGAACAGGAGGCTCAGCTCATCGCTGTAATTGAAGAGAAGAAGGACACTCAGGGCGCTCTGATGCCTATCCTTCAGAAGGCTCAGGAGATCTACGGCTATCTTCCCATCGAGGTGCAGACCATTATTTCCGACAAGACAGGTATCCCTCTCGAGAAGATATACGGCGTTGTTACCTTCTATGCTCAGTTCTCACTCTACCCCAAGGGCGAGTACACGATCTCGGTATGTCTCGGTACAGCCTGCTACGTTAAGGGCTCGGGAGATATATACAACAAGCTCCAGGAGAAGCTCGGCATCGCAGGCGGCGAATGTACCCCCGACGGCAAGTTCTCCCTCGACGCTTGCCGCTGCATAGGCGCTTGCGGACTTGCTCCCGTTCTCACGGTCAATGAGGACGTTTACGGACGTCTCACTGTTGACGACGTTGAAAAGATACTCGCTAAGTACACAGCATAAACAATAACATTATAGGAGGAAAACATATGAAGACTCTTGAAGAACTCAAGGCTGTCAGAGAATCCATGGAGGGCGAGGTCGCTCTCAGAACTCATGGCAACGCTTCTTCAAAATATGAAAGACACGTACTTGTCTGCGGCGGTACAGGCTGTACTTCTTCGGGCTCTCCCAAGATAATCGAGTGCCTCGAGAAGGAACTCGAAGCCAACGGACTCACAGAGAAGGTGCAGATAGTAAAGACAGGCTGCTTCGGTCTCTGCGAGAGAGGTCCTATCATGATAGTTTACCCCGAGGGCTCGTTCTACTCGCGCGTAAACGTTGACGAGATACCCCGCATCGTCAAGGAGCACCTCGTTGGCGGCGCACCCGTCAAGGAGTTCCTCTATGAGGAGACTGTTGCAGGCGACGAGATAAAGGCTCTCGACGACACCGCATTCTACAAGAAGCAGCACCGTGTTGCTCTCAGAAACTGCGGCGTTATCGACCCCGAGAACATCAATGAGTACATAGGCAGAGACGGCTATAAGGCTCTCGGCAAGGTCCTCACTGAGATGAAGCCCGAGGACGTTATCCAGACTATCCTCGATTCGGGTCTCCGCGGAAGAGGCGGCGGCGGCTTCCCCACAGGTATGAAGTGGAAGCTCGCGAGAAATATCGTTCCCGATGCTGATATGAAGTACGTATGCTGTAACGCCGACGAGGGCGACCCGGGCGCATTCATGGACCGTTCCGTTCTCGAGGGCGACCCCCACGTTGTGCTCGAGGCTATGACCATCGCAGGCTACGCTATCGGCGCAAAGCAGGGCTATATCTACGTTCGTGCAGAGTACCCGATAGCTGTTGAGCGTCTCAATATCGCTATCAAGCAGGCTCGCGAGGCAGGTATGCTCGGTAAGGACATCTTCGGCACAGGCTTCGATTTCGATATCGACCTCCGTCTCGGTGCGGGCGCTTTCGTCTGCGGCGAGGAGACCGCGCTCATGACCTCCATCGAGGGCAACCGCGGCGAGCCCAGACCCAGACCTCCTTTCCCTGCTGAAAAAGGTCTCTTCCGGAAGCCCACTATCCTCAACAATGTTGAGACATATGCAAATATCCCCCAGATCATACTCAACGGTGCGGACTGGTTCGCAGGTATGGGTACCGAGAAGTCGAAGGGCACAAAGGTATTCGCTCTCGGCGGTAAGATAAAGAACACAGGTCTCGTTGAGATACCTATGGGTACTACTCTCCGCGAAGTTATCGAGGAGATAGGCGGCGGTATCCCGAACGGCAAGAAGTTCAAGGCTGCTCAGACAGGCGGTCCTTCGGGCGGATGTATCCCCGCTGAGCACTTCGATATCCCGATAGACTACGATAACCTCATCAGCATCGGCTCGATGATGGGCTCGGGCGGTCTCATCGTTATGGACGAGGACAACTGTATGGTAGATATCGCCAAGTTCTTCCTTGAGTTCACAGTCGATGAGTCATGCGGTAAGTGTACTCCCTGCCGTATCGGTACAAAGAGAATGTGGGAGATACTCGACAAGATAACAAAGGGCAAGGGAACCCTCGAGGACCTCGATACCCTCGAAGAGCTCGCTCTCCACGTAAAGAGCAACTCTCTCTGCGGTCTCGGTCAGACAGCTCCCAACCCCGTACTTTCAACTCTCAAGTGCTTCAAGGATGAGTACATAGCTCACGTTGTGGACAAGAAGTGCCCCGCAGGCGTATGTAAGGACCTCCTCAGCTTCGAGATAATCAAGGACAGCTGTATCGGCTGCGGAATGTGCGCTAAGCAGTGTCCCGCTTCCGCTATCTCAAGGACCGATTATATCGCTCCCGGCAAGAAGCTCGCAGCTATGGAGATAGACAAGAGCAAGTGCGTAAAGTG
>JAUMVH010000263.1 GCA_030530245.1 Ruminococcus sp. | reverse complement strand
GTCAACGCCCGCGTTCGGGTCGTCGGGTGTTTCTCCGCCCGCATTCGGGTCAACTGTGCTCGGGTCGGGAGCTACATAGTGTGCACCGTCGCACGGAGGCGCGTTGGTCGACTTCCAGTAGCCCGTTATGCCCTTCGGACAGTACGAGCCCGCGATACAGCCCGTCGACGTACACATCGGCGCGTCGATAACTGTCGGGCAGCGCTCGAAGTCCATAGGTGTATCCATGAACATCGTATCTGCGTAGTTTCCGATTATCGAGTTCCATACGTCGCAGGCATGGAGCGATGTCGGGAGCTTGAGGTAGTCGTTGTACTCGCGGTAGCCTATCGTGACGCCGCTTACGAAGTCGTAGGTGAGACCCACGAACGTGAGGTTCTGCCAGTCCTCGGAGGTACCTGTCTTACCGACGAGCACCTTGTTATTGAGCTTTACGCTTGCGGCAGTACCCTGGTCTACGACGTTTTTGAGCATACGGTTCATTACGTATGCGGTCTCAGCCGATACAGCCTGACGTGCGTTGCCGTCGTTGGAGTAGATGACCTTGTGGTTGCCGTCCTCGATACGTGAGATGATGTGCGCGTCGTTGTATACGCCGAGGTTGCCGTAGGGAATGTACGCGTTTACGAGGTTTTCGAGGGTGATACCCCATGTCAGAGCTCCGATGGACAGAGGCGAGTAGCTTTCGTCATCGGGGTCGAGCTTCATACCCATATTCTCCGTAGCGAACTTGAATACCGCCTTGGGCGTGAGCTCCTGACAGAGCTGAGCGGGAACGGTATTGTAGGACTTCTGGAGGAAGTAGTAGATGTTGTGCTGTTCGTTGGATATACTTACCGATGTATCGGTGGTATAGTTCGAGGGCCACGGCTTGCCGTTTACCTCCATTATAGGCTTATCGGTGTAGACGCTTCCCCAGTGGATAAGGTCTGTTTCAAGCGCGAGACCGTAGGTAGTTATCGGCTTTACGGTCGAACCTATCTGACGGGGCTCGGTCACAGCGTAGCTCGTTGAGAGTGAGCCCACCTTCGGACCGACGTTACCTACCTGACACATGACCGAACCGTCGTACCTGAGCGCGACGAAGGCGACGTGCGGTATCTCCTCCTCGACCTCTCCGTCAGCGTCGAGGTCTACCCATCTTGATACATAGCCTCTGTCGAGGATATTGCTGATATCGGACATCTTCTCCTCCACGAACTTCTGCATTTTGCGGTCGGTGGTGGAGTATATGCGGTAGCCGCCCTTGTTGATACGGTCGATAGCCTCCTTCTGAGTCTCGAGGTTGAACTGCTCCTGTACGATAGCCGCAGCCTCGTACAACATAGCGTCGACCTCCCATGTGTAGTTCTTCTGCTCAGTCTCGAGCTGTTCGAGGTCGACCTCGGGGTGGAGCTCCTTGTATTCGGGAGCCCATGTATAGAGTATCTTCGTGTTGAGGTATTCCTGATACTCGTCGTAGGTGATGGCGCCGTTCTTGTACATCTGCCACAGAACGTAGCGCTGGCGGATACGGTTGTTAGCCTCACCGTCGACGATGATATTGCCATCCTCGTCCTCGGTCTCGACTATGGGACCGTAATACTGCGGGCTCTTGGGTATCGCCGCGAGGACTGCCGCCTCGGGGATAGTGAGCTCCGAAACGTCCTTGCCGAAGTATCGTGTAGAGGCGAGCTGTATGCCGTTTATAGGACCGCCGAACGAGATGTAGTTGAGGTACTCCTCGAGTATCTCGTCCTTGGAGTAGGTCTTCTCGAGCTGCATAGCCGCGAATATCTCTCGTATCTTACGCTGCATGGAGTGCTCTTCGTCGCCCGTCAGCTTCTTGATGAGCTGCTGGGTGATGGTGGAACCGCCCTGCTCGGTGTCGTAGAAGTGCAGGAACAGGTTCAGGAACGCCGAGAAGGTACGCTTGTAGTCAACTCCGTCGTGGAGGTAGAAACGCTCGTCCTCGGTACATACGAAGGCGTTGCGGACGTCCTGCGGCACCTTGTCGATACCGACGGGGATACGCTGGATATCGGTCTTGACCTGATTGAGAAGTATCAGCTTCTCCTCGCCTGTTTCCTCGTCTATATCCGTACCGTAGAAGTAGGTATCGCTTCCCGATTCGAGGGTAGCGAAGGTCACGCTCGTTGACTCCTCCATGAAGTCGAGGACGTATATCGTCAGCGCGGTGGCGACGATAGTGCCCGTGATTATCATCACGAGGAAGAGCGACAGCAGCGTGGTCACGATAGCTGTGGCGATCCTCTTGAGTATGACGAGGAATTTGTTCTTCTTCTTTTTCTTCTTCGGAGACTTGCTCTGCACGGGCGCGGTATTGGCACGCTGTACGGGAGGTCTGCCCTGCTGACGCTGAGCTCCGCCCTGTGCGTATGCCGGCGCTCCCTGTCTTGGAGGCGCGCCCTGCGGTCTCGGTCTTCTGCCGCGCGGGTCTGAGGCGGGACGCTTGCGGGCGCCGCTGCGGCCGGGTGTTTTATCAGTCATGTTGTCAGGTCACCGCAAAGGCGGTGAGACTCCTTTCTGTAGAATGATAAGTCGCATATTTAT
>JAUMVH010000045.1:13699-15632 GCA_030530245.1 Ruminococcus sp. | reverse complement strand
CCAATGGGAAAAGCGTACGCAAGCGTAGAGGACATAACAGCGCTGGGGATAAGTCTGACAGCGACACAGAGGGACGCAGCTGAGATACTTCTCTCGACTGCGTCCTCTAAGCTGAGGCTTATTGCCAATAAGTACGGTATAAACCTTGATGCGGCGGTTTCCGAAGACGATGACTACAACGCAGCTGTGAAAAGCATTGTTGTCCAGTCCGTAACGAGGGCACTGAACTTCATTTCGGACGCTTCACCCGCCGCCTCTCAGGGCTCGGAAACCAACGGCAACTACAGCGTATCAATGATCTATCTCAATGCGGGACAGTCGCTGTACTTCCTGCGGAACGAGCTGAAGGAGCTCGGACTCAAACGGCAGGTATACGGAGCTCTTGAGCTCTACGATACGGAGGAGTAAACCAATGTTCACAAATATGACAGGCTGCACAATCTACGAAAAGACTGTGCTCAATCGGTCGCCCACATACGTCCGTCACGTCACAGGGCACATATACTGGCAACCGTCGGAGGGACAGGCAGGCGGAAAGGACAGAGAGGCACAGGATGAAGCGTATGTCTGTATTCCTGCCGCCTCTACGGACTACCTGCCGAAGCCTGACGATAAGATCTACAAGGGCATTGTTCGTGACGAACAGCCCCCGCAGGGCTCGCACACGATAATGAAAGTAAAGGACCTGCGCTATGGATCACCGAAGGTTCAGCACATCGAACTCACTGTGAGGTGACACTATGATAGAATTCAAAGGGCTAAGCCTTGCACCCGATTTTACTTCACGTTCGGAGAAGAACATCCGACAGGCGCAGAACTACATCGACAACGAGGTAGTTCGCCGCCTTGAGGATTATACTCCGATTGCAATGGAGCGGTTTAAAAATCGAGGAAAAATGAGTAAGTCTCATAAAGTCCAAACCCCGGGCGTTATCATCAACACCGAGCCTAAAGCGCGGCGTGAATACTACATCAATAAAGGCTTCTCGGGCAAGTTACGAGGTAAGTTATGGCTCGAGCGAATGAAAGCCGACCATAAGGAAGACATTCTGAAAGGAGTGAAAGGGAAATGAGTATTAATACGGTCATCGAGTGTATCCGCAACTACATCATGACATTTCCTCAGCTCAAGGATGGTTGTCTCTTGGTTGACATTCTCGGAAACAAGCCTATTGAGTACGTAGTTGAAACGGTTCCGTGCGACCCGATATATAAGCGATATGTTGACGGAGACTGCCAGAAGCAGTGCCTGTTCATCTTCGCGAGCCGTGAATACTTCGGCGAGGAAGTGACGCAGAACATCGCGAACCTCGGTTTTTATGAAGACTTTGCTCTTTGGATCGAAGAGAACAACAGGGAGGGCATATTGCCCGACCTCGGTGATGGACGTTCCGCAGTCAGCCTCGAAGTGCTGACTGGCGGATACGCCTTTTCCGCTGAGTCAGATACCGCGAGGTATCAGATGCAGCTACGACTAATCTATGAGGAGGAATAACTATGGGAATAGTTGAAAGACACAAGATTCTCGCATTCTACGGCGTTCCCGGGACTGGGACTACAGTGACATACCACCGTATGAAGAAATTCACGCAGTTTTCCGAGAGCAAGAACCCTATCGAATACAGCCGCCAGTACGTCGACGAGCCCTTCCAGCAGACTGACGTTGTTGGATTCGCGCCTTCATACGCATATGCGTTTGATAGGCACACGGGACTTGATGTTCAGAACGATATAATCGACATCACTGACAATGAGAAGCTCGGCGATGAGGCAGTGCGCAGTATCATCATTGTTGATACCACAACCGCTACAGGCACTACTACGCTCACAGCAGACGCTAAAATGCGCAGCTACTCTGTTATCCCCAATACTGAGGGCGACAACATCAACATTTACACCTACAGCGGCAATCTTAAAGCCCGCGGTGAGCTGT
>JAUMVH010000045.1:0-13689 GCA_030530245.1 Ruminococcus sp. | reverse complement strand
TGTCTGATGTTACTGTATCGACGTCCGACGAATGGCAGACGGTAACAATAAGTACATGAAACGACGAGGAAGTGTCCCTCGCTTCGGCGTCGGACAGCGACCTCGAAGAACAGACCGAAGAACAGGATAATGAACCTGAATAATGAAAGGATTTGAGCCTATGAGCCACATAACATGGGAAACGAACGGAACATCATTTGAATTCGACGTTACCGATGCCGACGACTGCGAGCGCTATGAAAACGCTCTTGAAAAGCTGAGAAAAAACGAGATGAACATCAAGAAGGACGGAAAAGAGTCTGAGATTATCAGAGCTTTCTGTAAGATGTTCGGAGAATTCTTTGACGAGGTCCTCGGTGAGGGAGCTTCGGAGAAGATTTTCGCAGGCAAGAAAACGAGCTTCACTGTATATCTCGAGGTATATGACGATTTCCTCGCTTTTGTCAGAGGGCAGAAGGACGGAATGCAGGAGCGCTTCGCGAAATATCAGCCTAACCGTCAGCAGCGCCGTGCCACTGCTAAGAAGAAAAAATGATAAATGCGTTATACGAGCCATTACCCGAGAGTATCACCGCAGACGGTATCAAGTACCCGATAATCACGGACTTTCGGGAATGGTTCCGTTTCGCTGATTTGGTAGAGGACAACGAAATATCTAAGAGAGACAAGCTCTATCTTATGATCCAATGGCTCCTCAAGCCTCCCGAGAGAATAACGGATGAACTCATATATGCTATACTCGACTTTTATCGAGCGCGTGAGCTTGAACGTGAGTTGCCCGAATCCTCGGACGATGAGGACAACAATACTCCGCCGCCGTCCGTCCCCGTCCTGAACTGGAAGATAGACGCTCCTTACATTATAGGCGACTTCCTGAGATACTACGGGATAGACCTGCTGAATGCTGAAATGCATTGGTGGCGCTTTCGCTTGCTGTTCTCGGCACTCCCTGCCGAATCACAGATGATGACACGTATCGGATACCGCGGCGTTGACCTCGGACTGATAAAGAACGAATCCGAGCGCAAGCGCGTAATGAAGATGAAACAGCTGTACGCTCTGCCGTTCGAGCTCGACGAGGACGACATCGCGGCAGTTTTCGGAGGAGGGCTGTAATGCATATACCCATACCGCCGACTGAAAGAAAATGGCTTCGCTGTCCGTACTGCGGAGCAAAAACAATCATATACGATAATTCCGCCGAGTGTCACGGCGTGCACATCAAGTGTACCCGCGGCTGTAAGCGCGAATTTGAAGTGAAGATAGAAGATGGAAAACCAGTAGTACATTGAGCCTATGAGCCGTACTGTTCCACGCCGTAAGGAGGGATAGTATGGCTTTTGACGGCACACTGAAATTTGATACTGCGATAGATAAATCAGGCTTTGAAGTAGGTCTCGCAAGCCTTGGCAGCCTTGCGAAAAAGGGCATGGCTGCTATCACGGGGGCTGTTACGGCTGCTGCGGGCGGCGTCGCTATGTTCGCGAAGAGCTCTATCGAAGCCTACGCAAGCTATGAGCAGCTTGTAGGCGGCACAGAGCTCCTTTTCGGCGAAGCATACGACTATATCGTAGACAAGTCCAAAGAAGCGTACAAGACCGTGCAGATGAGTCAGAATGACTATCTACAGCAGGTCAACGGCTTTTCGACAGGTCTGAAAACCGCCCTCGGAGGTAATATCCAAGCAGCCGCAGAGCTCGCTGACAGGATAGTAAACGCCGAGGCGGATGTTGTCGCAGCAACAGGCGCGACACAAGAGGCAGTACAGAACGCGTTCAACGGCATAATGAAGTCCAATTATACCATGCTTGACAATCTCCAGCTTGGTATTACTCCGACAAAACAGGGCTTCGAGGAGCTCATTGACAAGGTCAACGAGTGGAACGCCGCGAACGGGGAAGCGACTGCCTATCAGATAGATAATCTCGCCGACTGCGAAAGTGCCCTTGTGGACTACATCGAGATGCAGGGCTTGGCGGGATATGCGGCGAATGAAGCCGCAGACACGATAGAAGGCTCCGTTTCCGCAATGAAGGCAGCGTGGGCGAACCTTACCGTCGAGATAGCAAAGGACGACGCTGACATCGACGGCAGTATCAGCGCTCTGACTGAGAGCCTGCAATCTGTTCTTGGAAACATCATACCGAGAGCGGAGCAGGTGCTTTCAGGCATAGGTAGCCTCGTCGCAAGCGTAGCACCTATAATAGCCGACGAGATACCAAAGCTCGTTTCGGCGGTTCTTCCTCCGCTCCTGACAGCGGCGACGGGCGTTATCAACGGGCTTTCAGCCTCGATTCGCGAGGCGCTGCCGTCTGTTGCCGATAGTATCGTATCGGCTCTTCCCGATGTGATTTCCGCAGCACAAACACTCTTCAGCGGAATACTCGAGGGTCTTGTAAGTGTAGCTGAGACGGTCGTTCCAATGATACCTGATATCGTCGCTACACTTGGTTCGGCTCTGAGTGAGACAGCACCTCTGCTTGTCTCGTCGATATCACAGCTCGTACAGATACTCGCCGTGTGTATAGGAGACACCCTCCCAGTGCTCATAGACGCTGCTCTCGGGCTCATCTCAGCACTCGGAAATGCGATCCTCGATAATATCCCTGTTATCCTGCCTGTTCTT
Source organism: Ruminococcus sp. (assembly GCA_030530245.1). Classification (GTDB taxonomy): domain Bacteria; phylum Bacillota; class Clostridia; order Oscillospirales; family Ruminococcaceae; genus Ruminococcus. The sequence continues at coordinate 11,063 of JAUMVH010000045.1, read as the reverse complement.
TTCGAGCTCGCGGAGAGCGTGATAAACACTCTCGCTGACGGCATCCCGAAGGTACTCGATGTAGCGGAACAGCTCATCACAAAGGGTGCTGCCGAGATACTCCCGCAGGTCGTAGCTGTCATCGGAGCTCAGACGCCGAAGGTGATCGAGGCACTCTCCAAAGCTCTGCCGCAGATAGAGCGTGCAGTCTCAAAGGTGATACCCGAGCTTGCGAAAACGATAGTCTCGGCGGCTCCTGTAATCGTACAGGCGATAACGGACGTAATGCCGAACGTCATCGAGACAGCTGTCAGCGCACTGACTGAGATGTACCCTGCGGTACACGAAGCACTTGTGACGCTGATAACCTCCCTCGCAGACCTGCTGCCTGTTATACAGGAAACCTGCTACGACATGATGCCGCCGCTCTACGAGGCGCTTGCGGACGTTCTTATCGACATCGCACCCGACCTGCTCGAGCTTGCTGTCGGGCTTGCAGTAAGCGTTATCAGATCGACGGGCGAAATAGTTATCTCGCTCATATGGAATCTGCTGAAGACTATCGGGCAAACACTTGCAGACATCGGCGATATCCTTTCCGACGTGCTCATAATGGCAAAGGAAAAAGCCGTATCGGGCGCACAGGATATTATCGACAGGGTCATGGAGTGGCTTGCTTCACTCCCTGGACGTATGAGCGTGGCTCTCGGCAATGCTCTCGGAGAAATCGCGAAGTTCGCGGTCGAAGCTCCCGAGAAGGCAGGCAAGGCAGCAGGCGAACTCGTCAAGAAAGTCGGTGAATTCATCAAGGAGCTCCCGTCTACGATCGGTGAGTGGCTCGGAAACGCAGTCAGCACAGTCAAAGAATGGGGACCCAAGCTCGTCAGCCGTGGAAAAGAGGCTGCTCTCGACCTTGTCAGCAATATCGGCAGGATCATCGCGGAGCTTCCAGCGCAAATGGCGGAGGCAGGCGGAAACCTCGTTCGCGGTCTATGGAACGGCATTACGGGAATGTACGGTTGGATACAGGATAAGATATCCGACTTCGGCAGTGGTATCATCAGCGGCTTCAAGGAGTCCTTCGGCATTGCGTCGCCGTCTAAGGTGATGCGTGATGAAGTTGGCAGATACCTTGCCGAGGGTATCGGCGTAGGATTTGCCGAGAATATGCCTGACCTTGCCTCAATGGCTCACGAAGCTATTGACGACATTAAGATAGATATACCAGACATCAAGCTTCCTGACGATAGCAACGACCGCAAGCCTCCGCGTATACCTCGGATAGACAGTACAGCATATCAGGCACTCGGCGGAATCGGCAGTCTCGACAGGAACATAGCTCCGACATCGACCGCTGAGATTATCAACAATTACAGCTATTCGACCACATCCACAACAAACAACAGCACCGCTCCCGAGCCTGTTCCGACCAATATCACGCTCAATGCGACCTTTAAGGTCGGCGAGGAGGTCGTCGCTGAGGGTGTTGTTGATATCGCCGCCGACAAGATCGACGAGCGGCAGGGCGTGACGGTCGAATTGAAGAAAAGAGGTCTTGCACGATGAGAGAAGGAATATTTGTTAACGGCGCGCACTCCTACGGGACGTTCGGGCTCAAATGCATCTACCGCAACATCGGCGAGCCTCCGAAGGACGACTATACCGAGCGTGTCCCGTACAGCAATAATGTGTACGACTTCGGCGGGCTGTACGGTGAGCAGACTTACGGCGAGCGTAAGCTATCATATACGTTTGAGTTTACGTGTTTTGACAAAAAATTCGCTGAGAGCAAGATAATGGACATCAAGAAGTGGCTTCACTGGACGGGCAGCGAGACGTTCCACGATGACCTCACGCCCGATTACCACTACAAGGCACGCGAGCCCTCCATATCCTGGACGGAGAATCATGGGATATACAAAATATCCGTATCTTTCCCTGCTGCACCTGAGACATGGCCGAACGTCACCGAATCATCGCCGACTGAATATATTTTCCCAGATATCAACGGCGACGGCAAGGTCAATGCCATAGATGCTTCGATGATTCTCGCGGCATACTCAGCGATATCCACAGGTGAGGACCCGGGGCTTACGGAAGAACAGCTCGATGCCTGCGACGCGAATCGGGACGGACTTATAGACGCTCGAGACGCTTCTCTCGTTCTCACGTTCTATTCGCTTGTTTCCGTCGGGCTATACGACGGCTCGCCTGCGAGCTGGTCAGAGTTCATGAACGACAGGAAGAATGGGGTGATATAGCTTGTATGAGGTAAAACTCAACAACGAGAAGATTCACGAGCTCAGTGTAAGAAGCAACAGGCGTCTTTCCGCGGGAAAGCTCGCGGAGGAGGTTAACCAAATACCTTCGTTCTCGTTCACGATCCCCTGTATGAATCCTGTGTTCTCGCAGGAGCTTCACGACCGCAAGGATATCATCGTCCTTGAAAACACGATTACTAACGAAACTGAGTTCGACGGACATCTCCTCTCCCACAGTCCGAGTATGGACGCGAACGGCAAGCTCTGCATCAAGTGCATAGCAGAGGGACACCTCGGATACCTGTGCGACAGCATACAGATGTATCACAACTATGTCGATACCTCGCCCGCGGACTTTTTGACGGCTCTGCTCACGAATCATAACTCTGAGGTCGTAGCATCGGGACACCCCGAAAAGATGATACAGCTTGGCACTGTGAGCATTACCCGAAGCGACTACAGGCGGAGCAAGACTACCGCATACCGCAACACTCTCGAGGAGATACGTGTGAACCTCATCGAGCGTATCGGCGGTGAAATACGCGTGCGCCGTGTGAACGGACACCTTGTGCTTGACTATGTAGACCAAATCGGCGTGAACAGCTCGACTGAAATCAAGCTCGCGAAGAATATGAAGTCCTTAACAGTCGATATCGACACCACGAACATCGTTACGCGGCTTATCCCGCTCGGAGCACAGCTCTCTCCCGGGGACAGTGCCGAACGCCTGACGATAGAGTCCGTCAACAGCGGCAAGCCATATATCGACGATACGGCGGGTATCACGAAGTACGGAATCATCGTCGGAACGGTCGAGTTCGACGACATCACCGTAGCCTCGAACCTGCTGACCGCGGGCACTGAATACTTGCAGAACAATAACCACATACGCAAGTCATACGAGGCGCAGGCACTTGACCTTTCCCTCATACAGGACGACTATCAGCCGCTTGTGTGCGGAAACACATACATTTTCAACAACAGTTTCCTCGGGCTCTACGAACGGCTGAGGCTGTTCGGGCGCACGGTTGACATCTACAAGCCGTACACTCCGACGCTCCGCATTGGAGATAAGGCAGAGAAGATAACGGACATTGAAACCCGCACGACGCGTCTCATCGAGTACGAGCTACCGCAGCGGGACAATGAGCTTCTGTCATCGGCAAAGGGTATCGCGACCGATATTATCAACGCAGGTATCAACGGGCATATTGTATGCAACAAGAACGAGCTGCTGATAATGGATACAGATGATAAGGCGTCAGCGACATTGGTCTGGCGCTACAATCTCAACGGCTGGGCAGTAAGCCACAACGGCTACAACGGGCCATACACTATGGCTGCAACGCTCGACGGCGGTATTGTAGCCGACTTCATCACCGCGGGCGTTCTTCGCGGTCTCGAGATACTCAACGGCAACGGCAAGTTTCACGTCCATACAGACGGCTCGGTCGATGCTTCGGCTATCAATATCACGGGCGGCAGTATCAACATCACTACGAACAGCGCAAGCTACGACGTGATTCAGCTCCAGTATGACAGTTGGAAACATCAGTTAGCCCCGCTTGAATGGGTACTTGAGAATACAAACACGCTCTGCAAGATAGTAGCGCAGGCGGGTGCGATATTTTTCTACTACAACAGTGGGCGCACGATGACACTCGACACCGAGAACGGCTATATAACCTGCGAAGGCATTAACACGGGAGATGTGAACTGCGAGGATGTCTACGCAGCCAACACGTATGCTGAGGAGCTGTACTATAAAATCGGGAATAATAGTTATCTTTCGGTTCACGATCAGATAGACGCCCTCTGGGACGCCGTACACGCTTTACAAGGAGGTTCATGATGAAATTCTACAACGAAATACCTGATATGGAGTTCCTGTCGGGAGACACCCTGCCCGCGTTCCATGTACAGGTCGAGGACGCCAATGCCGCGGGCAGTACAATGGAATGTATCGTATGCCGAAGCACTACACCCACTGTGGCAGTGATTACCAAAGCTTGCACACCTGAGAGCGGAGGCTTCATGGTACAGCTCACAAGTGAGGATACTGCGCCGCTTATAGAGGGCTCGTATCAGATACATTTTAGACTGATGAATAACGGGCTCAGCCTGCGGAAACTCAAGGGTAATATCTATGTTCATTCTGTTGCGGGAGGTAGTTCGAATGGCTAATATCAGTATAAGCGGATTCAGCATTGAAGAGGGAGTCAATATGACATTCGACACGGGCGGAGCCGTTCCGCCGCCCGCTCCCGAGACAGACAACCTCGGCAAGCCTGTTAACTGTATGGTAATGTGCACCACTAACGGCGCGGGAACTGGCATTATCGGAAATCTTGTAGTTGTACCAGTGGAGGCTTCATAAGGAGGTGTCAAAATGAACAAAATAATTCAGACCATTGCCGCCCTTACTTGTGCTATTTTCGGATTACTTTTCGGGGAGATGGACGGTTTAATAAAAGCGCTCATCATTTTTATGGTGCTCGACTACTGCACAGGCGTCGCCGTGGCAATAAAAAAGAAGGAGTTATCCTCCGAAATAGGGTTCGTAGGTATCATCAAAAAGGTGTTTATACTGGTCTTCGTAGCTGTCGGACACGTCCTCGACGCGTATGTCATCGGTGAGGGTGCCATGTGCCGCGGCGCAGTCGCAGGCTTTTTTATCGCCAACGAGGGACTGTCTATTCTCGAAAACGGCGCGATATTCGGTCTCCCTATCCCTCGGAAACTCAAAGAGATACTGCTTCAGCTGCGTGGAAGAGGTGACGGCGATGAAAAAACAGACGTTTGAAGACTGGATGGTCGGACAGGACGAGTTGTATCTCAAACGTCTGCTTTTCGCGGACGACACAAATTCCGACCACATACGCAGGCTCAAACGTGTCCTCAAAAATATAATCGACAACGAGCTCACTCCCGCACAGAAAGAATGTATCGAGCTGTATTACTGGGACGGATTGTCGCTGAAAGAAATAGCAGAAAGAAATGAAATAAGCCCGCAAGCTGTAAGCCAGTGCAAGAGTAGTGCCGAGAAAAGAATAATGAACATAATGAAGTACATAGTATAGGAGGTAAAACTATGGGAAATCTGTCAGAACATTTCGACTTATCCGAGTTTAAATGCCCTTGTGGCTGCGGTGGAGGTAATCCGTCGAAACTCTTGATAGAGAGGCTTGAAAAGTTTTTTCCTCTCCTGGACGCTAAGTCGATTATCATAACGAACGCTTACCGCTGCCCGAATTACTCCGTTAAGGTTGGCGGCTATCGCAACGATGCACACACCTGCAATATAGCTGCGGATATCATCATCAACAAAAAAAGCGGAGGCACGTACTCTGCTGAGGATATTGCAGAGGCTGCGGAGCGTATCGGCTTCGGCGGTATTGGGCTCATGAACGGAGCCTGCCATGTGGACAACAGGGACTGTGAGCCCTACATCAACAATCACTGGTTCGGCGACGAGCGTGACGGGCGGAACTACATCAAGACCTTCCAGCGCGGTACAGTCTTCCCGGGAGAGGCAAAGCCCGAGCCTCAGCCTCAGAAGAAAACAATGAAAGTCACAATTGAGTACGATGACCACACGTTCAGCGGGCTGCTCGAGGAGAGGTAGTTTTTGACACCCTATTTGACACCCATTTTTATATAATGGTGTCAGTTTCAAACATTCTATAACAAACAGTAACAAAAATAACGAAAGCCCCGAAAACGCCAGTATACCGACGTTATCGGGGCTTTATTTTTTGCGTTTTTTTACTCGATACCTGCCTGCTGTTTAGCGGCTGTGAGCGTGTTCTTCATCAGCATTGCAATGGTCATGGGTCCGACTCCGCCCGGGACGGGGGTGATGTAGCCCGCCTTCTTCTCCGCGGACTCGAAGTCCACATCGCCGCAGAGCTTGCCGTTCTCGTCGCGGTCCATACCGACGTCGATAACGACCGCGCCCTCCTTTATCATATCGCCCGTCACGAACTTCGCGCGTCCGATAGCGACTACGAGGATATCGGCTCCGAGGCAAATCTCCTTGAGGTTCTTTGTCTTGGAGTGGCATATCGTTACAGTGCCGTTCTTCTGCAAGAGAAGCATTGCCTGCGGCTTGCCGACGATGTTGCTTCTGCCGATGACCACGCACTGCTTGCCCGTGATGTCAACACCCGTGCTCTCGATGAGGCGCATAACGCCTGCGGGAGTGCAGGGGAGGAAGGAATACTCGCCTATCATTATCCTGCCGACGTTTTCGGGGTGGAAGGCGTCAACGTCCTTGGCAGGCGAGATAGCGTTGATGATGGCCTTTTCGTCGATGTGCTTGGGGAGCGGCAGCTGAACGAGGATACCGTTCACGCGGTCGTCGCGGTTGAGGACGTTCACGAGGTCGAGGAGCTGCTCCTGCGTGGTGTTCTCGTCGAGCGCGTACTCGAACGACTGGAAGCCCACCGCCTCGCAGGCTTTCTTCTTGTTGTTTACGTAAACTCTCGAAGCCGAGTCATTTCCCACGATAACTACCGCGAGACCCACCTTGAGACCGTTTGATTCCTTGAGCCTTGCCGCCTCCTCGGCGACCTCTGCCTTTACGCTTGCGGAAACTGCTTTTCCGTCGATTATCTGTGCCATTTATAAGTCCTCCTTACTTCTTCTTGTGCTTTTTCTTCTTGTTGTGACCGCCCTTGCCCGAGCCGCCCGAAAGGCGTTCGTCGTGCTCCTTGGCGAGGCTCTCGTACTTGTCGCTTGCAGCGTCGGCGGCGTCCTCTGCCTTGTCAGCGGCAGTCTCTGCGGCTTCCTTCACGGACTTGGCAGCTTCTTCCGCCTTCTTCTCGGCAGCCTTAGCTGTGTCCTCGACCTTATCCTTCACGGTCTCGACAGCCTTTTCAGCCTTGTCCTTGGCTTCCTCAGCCTTGTCCTTCACGGCTTCGATTGCGTCCTCAGCCTTATCTTCAGCTCTATTCTTCGCCGCCGCGAGCTTTGCCTCAGCCTCGGCGAAGAAGTCGTCATCGTCGTCCTCGTCGGGGAGAATGCCTATCTCGTCATCGTCGTCGGAGAGGTCGCCTATCTCGTCGCCTGCGCCCATCATAGCGTCAGCGCCCTTGATACCCATAGCCTTGCGGCGTGATTCCTCGATGAGCCTGCGGGATTCCTCCGTCGACGCGTAGAGCACGAAGCTCTCGGGGTCGCGCTTTATGCGGAAGAACATAACTATCTGAATGATAACGGAAACTATGAATATGATAGCGGAGAGAGCCTGTGATACGCGGATATTTCCGAGCATAAGGCTGTCTGTGCGGAGACCCTCGACGAAGAATCTCTCGAAGCCGTACCATGCCATGTACATAAGTAATATCTGACCGTCGTAGCGCCTCTTCTTGGAGATGAGCGCGAGGATAACGAAGCCGAGTATGCACCACAGCGACTCATAGAGGAAGCAGGGGTGAACAGGCTTTTCCCACATGATACCGCTGTCGTACATACTGCCGCCGAGCTGTGTGGCGTTGCTGATGGTACGCTGGATAGTGCCGCCCGTCATGCCGACGAAGAGGTCGGTGTTGGTGCCGAAAGCCTCCTGATTTACGAAGTTGCCCCAGCGTCCGACGCCCTGACCGATGAGCAGTCCGAGCACGGTGACGTCGAGCATGGGAAGTATCCTCACCTTGCGTATCTTGCAGATTATGAAGCCGACGATGAATGCTCCGATGATACCGCCGTATATCGCGAGACCGCCGTTGCGGGTGTTTATCACGGCTTTGAAGGTCTCGCCGAGCGAGCCCTTATTGTAGTCCTCCCACTTCATCGCGACGTAGTACAGGCGCGCACCGACGATACCGCCGAGCACGCCTCCGATGACCGCGTCGACGGCTCTGTCGGAGTCGATACCGAAGCGCTTCATTCTCGGGAATACGTAGATTATCGCGAGAATGAGACCGAGGGTGATGATGATGCCATACCACTGGATATCGAGTCCGAAAACGGTAAAGGCGGTCGGGTCGATACTGAACCCGAAGCCGAGGTTCGGGAACTCTATCCTGTGCGGTTCGAGCATTTGTGCGAGAAGTGTTGCTGAAGCGTTGATCATGGTGTGCCACCGTCCCTTTCTATTACTGACAGAACGACTCTGTCGCTCCGCAGTTCATTTTTTATAAAGCTGTTTATATCCTCCGCAGTCAGTGCGGATATCGTGTCTATCGCGTCATATGGCGCAACGCCCTCCATATGGCTGTTTATCATCAGGTTTGCCACGGCGTCGACGTTGTTGAGCTCGCGGATGAGCAGACCGTAGGTCGAGCGCTTTATCCTGCGGAAGATACCCTCGTCGACTCCCTCGCGCGAGATGCGCTCCGCCTCGCGGAGTATCGCCTCGCGCACCTTTTCGGGCTCGTCCGATTCGCCGCTGAATATCACGGAGAAGTAGCCGTCTCCGCAGAAGACCTCGGCGCCGAACGTGGAGTTGATGACCTCGCTCTCGAGGAGCGTGACGTACATATCGGTGGAGGCGTCGGTGAGTATCGCCGCGGCGAGCGAGCCTGCCATCGACTTGTTAAGTCTTTCCGCACCCGAGCACGGGCGGCACTTGTAGCCGATGTGGAAAATGGTCGTGCCGATGTGCTGCTTCTCGCGTATCTCTGGCTGAACGATGGTGTCGGGCTCGTCGGGAGAGACGGTCTCGAGACCCTTGTCCTCGCACGGGCGGAGCAGCTCGTCGCAAATCGCGAGTACCTCGTCCGCGCTGACGTTGCCCGCGACGGAAAGCGCCATATTATTGAGGTTGTAGAACGTGTCGTAGCACTTGTACAGCAGGGGAGCGTCAATCTGCGCGATGCTCTCCTTGGTGCCCGCGATGTCGATACGCACGGGGTGAGCGTGGTACATACATTTGAGCATATTGAAGAAAACGCGCCATTCGGGGTTATCGTTGGTCATCTGTATCTCCTGACCGATGATACCCATTTCCTTGTCGACGTTTTCCTGCGTGAAGTACGGCTTCTGCACGAAATCGAGCAGAATACGGAGGTTGTCCGTGTAATTCTTCGAGCACCCGAAGAGGTAGCAGGTCTTGTCGAAGGAGGTGAAGGCGTTGCCCGAGGCTCCCGTCTTGGCGTAGAGCTCGAAGACTCCGCAGTCCTCGTTCTCGAAGAGCTTGTGCTCGAGGAAGTGTGCTATTCCCTCGGGGACGGTGGTGAACTCACTGTCGCCCGCAGTCCTGAACATCGTATTTATCGAGCCGTATTTCGTACCGAACAGCGCCTCGACGGTGCTGAAGCCCTTCATCTCGCAGATGTAGATATCGAGTCCGCTCGGGTGCTTGACGTGTATACAGCTGTCGCCGGTGACCCTGCTTGCGAGGATATTCTTTTCCATTACGCGTTATCCTCCCTGCAAAGCATATAGTAGCGGGTGTCGAGCGTCAGCGACCTTGCGGCGGCTATGACGCGCTCCCTCGTGACCTCGCGGTAGAGCGCCGCCTGCTGCTGCGGGTCGACGTTTGAGCCGTCGCAGAAGCGCTCGAAGTACCACGATGAGTACGACGAGGGCGTATCTCCGACCGCCGCGAGCGCATTCTCCATCGAGAGCAGAGCGCTCTCGAGCTCGTCGTCGGTGACGTTGCCGTTTTTTATCTCGTCGAGCTGGCGGAGCATTTCCTGCTCGGCAGCTTCGATGTTTGCTTTTTCAACACCCGAATCTATCGTCAGCGTGTTCTTGGAGCTGATGTACCTGCACGCGCAGTAGTAGCACAGGCTCAGCTTCTCCCTCACATTGAGGAACAGCTTCGATACGGGAGTTTCTCCGAGCACGGCGCTCATCACGCGCAGTGCGTAGATGTCGTCGGAATCGCTCTTGAAGGTGAGCACGGTCTTGCACTGCAATACGTCCATTTCCTCCGTGACGGTCACGGGCTCGGACTTGGCAGGGCTGACGGCTCGGAAGGTGCATTCCTGCGGGTGACGCTCTATCGCGGCGAATTCGCGGCGGAACATCTCCGCGGCGCTGTTGTTCGGCTCGGGCGCGACGTAGTATATCTCGACCTGAGCCGTGCTCAGCAGGCGCTGATACGCGGCGTAAGCCTCCGCGGCGGTGACAGCCTCCGCAGACTCGCGCGTCCCGTAGCACGAGAACTCGGCAGGCTCGCCCGCGAATGCCGACTCGGCGGCACGTTCGAGCGCATAGCTGCGCTTGTTGTTCATTTCCGCGTCGATGCGGTCGAGAAGGTCGTTTTTCGTTATTCTGAACGGCGTGGCGTCGAATTCGCCGTTTTGCGCGTTCGGGGAGAAGAGGCAGTCCCTCACGAGGTCCAGCATCTCGCCCTCAATGTCCTCGCCGTCGAGGGAGTAGCGGCTGCAGATCCACGAGGCTGACAGCCCGAGTATCTGAATATCGCCGCGTTTGCGTGTAAAGGTGCCGAGAGCTGAGCCGTACAGCGAGGACAGCCGCTCGTTGAGCTCGGCGACCGAGCGAAGCTTACTGTTTGAGGCGGAGAGCGCGCCTATCCCGAGGGAATTGGCGGCGGCTTCCGCGGGTGCGAGGCGTGTCGCGAACCTCACGTATACAGAGCAGGTCTTGAACTTTTCGTCGATTATCGAGGTAAAACCGATGTTCCCGCCGAGCTCTGACCGTTTGTATTCCATTATGGCAAGCACTCCTGTTTTGTTGATTGAATATATACGTTCATATTATAACACACTAATGAAAAAAATACCATACTTTTTTGAAAAAAATCTTTCCTGTCCGTACATTTTTTTCAAAAATCAGCAAAAGCGGGGCGATTTGGGCCTCGCCCCCCACACAGTAAAAAATTTAGGGGCGGATGCCCACATCGCCCGTTCA
>JAUMVH010000262.1 GCA_030530245.1 Ruminococcus sp. | reverse complement strand
AAGGCTACAAAGTACGGCGACGTCAACCTCGACGGCTACGTTTCAGTCGCTGATGCCGTTGCTATCCTCCAGTACCTCGGAAACAGGGATAAGTATAAGCTCAACGACCAGCAGTTCGCAAACGCTGACGTTTCGGGCAACAACGACGGCGTGACCGCTAACGACGCCCTCACGATACAGAGAGTAGACGCGGGCGGACTCAGAGAGTCACAGCTCCCCGTATGAGTGAGATAAGGATAAATATGTGAAGTACCCACCACCCGAGCGGCTCAGCTGCTCGGGTGGTTTTTTCTGACCAGTTTTGCGGCGGATTTATCAATAATTGCGTAGTTTTCGGGTAATTGTTGACAAGGCTTTGCCGCTGTGTTAAAATAAAGCTGTAATACAGTTGCGAATGTATCCGTTCCGTTATAGGCAGGAACGGTGCAAAATACAGGGTCTGTAAGGACAGACCCAAGAAGGGATGATCTATCATGAAGCACAATCCATTCAACGCACTCACCGCCGCCGCATTGACTGCGGCTATGACGCTGTCGTCATTCCCCGCGTCGGGCTCCGTCACTGCGGACGCCGCCGATACCGAGGACGTCGTTTTCGCGACCGATTTCGAGGACGGCGATGTCTCCAAGTTCTCCAAGCGCGGCGACAGTGACACCTCCGTCATCGAGGCTATCGAGGACGCGGACGCCCCGAGCGGAAGCAAGGTAATGTCCATATCAGGACGCGACCAGAGCTGGAACGGCCCGTCTCTCTCAGTAGAGGGACTGCTCGAGCCGAACGTGAAGTATACCCTATCGGTCAAGGTAAAGGCTGCGTGGTACAACACCGTGTGCGTTTCGATGCAGCATACCCCCAACGGTGCTGACGAGCCGCAGTATACGAACCTCGTAAAGGACGTATCTCAGGGCGATTACATCACCCTCGAGACAAGCTTCTCCTACGGCGACAATGAAAAGGACGTTTCTATCTACATCGAGACCAACGGTGAGGCTAACGACCTCTTCGTGGACGATTTCAAGATCGCTCTCGCTCCCAACAAGCTCGACAAGTCCCTCGTCGGACTCAAGGACGTCTATACTGATATGTTCAAATTCGGCACGGCTACAACAGTCGGCGAGATAGCTCCCGCGTCAACAAAGGAGCTCGTGAAGCACCACTTCAACAGCCTTACCGCAGGCAACGAGCTCAAGCCCGAGTCAGTCCTCGACAAGGCTGCCTGCCTCGCGATGGCTGCTGACGGCGACGACACAGACCCGCAGGTAACTCTCGCAAACGCTGCCCCGATACTCGACTTCGCAAGGGACAACAATATCTCGGTAAGAGGTCACGTCCTCGTATGGCACCAGCAGACACCTCTCTGGTTCTTCAAGGAGGACTACGACGAGAGCGGCGAATGGGTGTCAAAGGACAAGATGCTCAAGCGTATGGAGAACTACATCAAGAACGTTTTCGCGGCAGTCAAGGAGGAATACCCCGACGTTGACTTCTATGCGTGGGACGTTGTCAACGAGGCTCTCACGGACGGCGGCTCCCCCAGAGCAGCAGGCTTCCCCTCACAGGATAACCAGTACGCTGCTTCGCCTTGGGTAAAGGTGTTCGGCGATAATTCGTTCATCAAGCCCGCTTTCGAGTACGCAAAGAAGTACGCTCCCGAGGGAACGAAGCTCTACTATAACGACTACAATGAGTACATGGACAAGAAGGACGCTATCGTCAAGCTCGCCGAGGAGATAAACTCCGACGGTCACTACATCGACGGTATCGGAATGCAGTCGCACCTCAACGTTACCAACAACGGCGGCAACGACCCGTTCCCGACAGCCGGTATGTACAAGAACGCGCTCGAGAAGTTCAGCAAGACGGGTCTCGACATACAGATAACCGAGCTCGACGCCACCGTCGACGGCGAGAATTACGACCTTCAGGCACAGTATTACAGCGACATCTTCGACGCTATCGTCGCATATAAGGACTACGTTTCAGCAGTAGTCGTATGGGGCACGACCGACGACCAGAGCTGGCGCGCCTCCAAGAATCCGCTCCTCTTCAACAAGGACTACGAGGCTAAGCCCGCTTACTTCTCGATAGTCGACGGCATAGAGGTGCCCGATATCACGACGACTTCCAAGGCTGCAACGACAACTGCGACCTCCGAGACCACCACGACCACAACGGCGACCACCACAGTCACCACGTCGGCGGGTACGACCTCGGGCGCGGAGGTAACTCTCCTCGGCGACGCGAACCTCGATAAGAGGGTAACTGTTGCAGACGCAGTTGCGATACTCCAGTCCATCGCCAATAACGACAAGTACGCACTCTCGCCCACGGGCAAGGCTAACGCGGACTGTTTCGACCCCGGCGACGGCATTACAGCCAACGACGCACTCGCGATACAGAAGCTCGACGCGAAGTCGATAAGCACACTTCCCGAGTATTCGGCATTAGACGACTAAAATAGTAAAACCTCCCGATTGGGAGGTTTTATTTTTATGCCCGCGGGATTATTCCGCGCGAAATAACGTAACCGCCTAATAAAAAACCACCTTTAAATGAAAGATTCCCGAGCGGAAGCTCG
>JAUMVH010000261.1 GCA_030530245.1 Ruminococcus sp. | reverse complement strand
TCAGCTGAGAGCGACCATTACTACTCGGGCAGCAAGTCCGTGAAGGTATCGGGCAGAACCAAGGAGTGGAACGGTCTCGGTATGTCGCTCGGCAGCGATTTCAAGGCAGGCAGCACATACAGCTTCTCGGCAGCAGTTATGCAGGCTTCAAGCTCCGCTCAGGAGATGAAGCTCCAGCTCCAGTACAAGGATTCCTCGGGCGAGACAAACTATGACAACATCGCTAAGGCAACAGCTGACAGCAAGACATGGACAAAGCTCGAGAACACAGCTTATACTATCCCCGCAGGCGCTACAAACCTCGTATTCTACATCGAGACTTCCGAGGGCACATTCGATTTCTACGTTGACGACGTTCAGCTCGCAGCTGAGGGCACAAAGTCCACAGTTACTACAGGCGGCGGCACAGTCGGCGAGATAAAGGAGCCCGAGATCCACACAAGCGGAGACATCTCTTGGATAGACCCCAGCAAGCCGATGGTTGCTATCAGCTTCGATGACGGTACAAGAGACGCTACTCAGGAGAGAAGGATTATCGACGCACTCGTAAAGAATGGCTTCCACGCTACATTCTTCTACGTAGGCGACTGGATCACAAGCCCTGATACAGTAAAGTATGCTTATCAGAACGGCATGGAGATCGCTAACCACACAACAACACACCCCTATCTGACTCAGAAGTCCTCTTCCGAGATACGCAATGAGTTCGATCAGACACACGCTAAGCTCAAGAGCATCATCGGTGCTGAGCCCTCAAAGCTCATGAGACTGCCTTTCCTTGCTTCAAATGCTACAGTTCAGCAGACTCTCTACGATGTACCGCTCATCAGCTGTGCTATCGACACCGGCGACTGGAACGGTGCTTCCAAGGATCAGATAATTAGTAAGCTTCAGGGCGCTATGAACGACGGCAGCCTCAAGAATGCTATCGTTCTGTGCCATGAGAATTATTCCACAACAGCAAGCGCTATGGAGGAGTTCCTCCCCGTCCTCAAAGCTAAGGGCTGGCAGGTAGTTACTATCTCCGAGATGTACGCTGTAAACGGAAAGGAGCTCAAGGGCGGTCAGGTTCACACCCGCTGCTGAGAGCCAACTTAACAACGCTATTCACACATTCTGATTATCCCCAAATTTCCCTGAAAAAACAGTCGGACTTAGCCGACTGTTTTTTCTTTCCCGAGAAGTTTCTGTGAGAGCACTATTGACCTGATTTTCACATTATGTGACAAATATGACGCTAACGTGAAAACAATTACACAAAATCTTTCGCAAAATCTAACATTCAGTCCAAATTCCTTTCACACAGGGCAGATATAATAAGCTCAGAGGTCAGGGAAAGACCTAATAAGTGAAAAGGAAAGTGAACATTATGAATGAATATAATTACAATACTCCCGAGATGAATACGGCTCCCACAGGCTTTGCGACAGACGGCGGCTCTCCCAAGAAGCCGAAGAAGCACACAGCTCTCAAGATAACGGCTCTTGCGATGTCGATGGCACTCGTTTCGGCAGGCTCTATCGGTATCTACAGCGAGATAGCGGGCATGAGAGCTCGCAATGCTTCGGCAGTCACCGAGGAGGCAGCCGAGACCTCCGATAAAACAGCACTTCTTCTCGAGAATGTCGGACTCATCACCAACGAGGAAAAGAGCGGCAAGGCTCTCGAGACCGAGGACATCGTCGAGAAGCTCCTTCCCTCGGTAGTCGGTATCGAGTCGAAGTTCAAGATGACGAGCTCCGTCAATAACGGCGGCTTCTACTTCGGATTCGGCGGCAGCAGCAGACAGCCCTCCGACTACACAGCAACTGCTACGGGTACAGGCGTTGTCATCACCGAGGACGGCTACATCGTGACCAACGCGCACGTTATCTACGACAGTGAGAACGGCGGCGGCGAGGCTGAGAGCGTGTCCGTTATCCTCGACAACGACGAGAGCTACGACGCCGAGATAATCGGCTACGATACGGACTGCGACATCGCGGTGCTCAAGATAGACGAGGACGGCCTCACGGCAGCTGAGTTCGGCGACAGTGACAGCCTCCGTCTCGGTGAATCCGTTATCGCTATCGGCAACCCGCTCGGCTTCGAGCTCAAGGACACCGTAACAGGCGGTATGATATCGGGTCTCAACAGAGACATCACCATAAATGACAAGGCTATGACCCTCATTCAGACCGATGCCGCAATAAACAGCGGTAACTCGGGCGGTCCGCTCATCAATAAGTACGGTCAGGTCATCGGTATCAACTCCTCCAAGATGTCGAGCAGCTACGGCTCGGGAGCATCTATCGAGGGCATCGGCTTCGCTATCCCGTCGAATGCGGTATCGTCCATCGTTGACGATATCATGGAGTACGGCTACGTTACGGGCAAGCCGCAGCTCGGCATCAGCGCTCAGGACGTAACGGAGACTATCTCGCAGATGTACGACCTTCCCGTCGGAGTATATGTAACGGCAGTTTCCGAGGGCAGCGCCGCTGACAAGTCAGGCTTGCAGAAGGGCGACATCATCACCGCTGTCAACGGCAAGACGGTCGAGACCACCGAGGAGCTCAATGCTCAGAAGAACAAGTACTCGGCAGGCGATACGGTCGAGCTC
>JAUMVH010000044.1 GCA_030530245.1 Ruminococcus sp. | reverse complement strand
CTACCATGCCGACGTTGGATATCTTGTAAACCTGTCTTACCTCGACGCGTCCGAGCTCGATGTCGCGGAACTTGGGAGCGAGCATACCCTTCATAGCGGTGGATATCTCCTCGATAGCGTCGTAGATGATACGGTAGAGGCGGATATCAACGCCGTCACGCACCGCATTCTCCGCCGCAACGGGGTCGGGGCGGACATTGAAGCCTACGATGATAGCGTTTGAAGCGCTCGCGAGCATAACGTCGCTCTCCTTGACAGCGCCTACCGCTCCGTGGATGACTCTTACTCTTACCTCGCTGTTCGAGAGCTTCTCGAGCGACTGCTTTACAGCCTCGACGGAGCCCTGAACGTCCGCCTTTACGATTATCGGGAGCTCCTTTATCTCGCCCTCGGCTATCTGGCTGAAGAGGTTGTCGAGCGTTACCTTGCGGTACTGGTTGAACTGCTCCTGCTTCTGCTCGTGCTTTCTCTGCTCGACGAGCTCGCGGGCGAGTCTCTCGTCCTCAACGGCGTTGAAGATGTCGCCTGCGCTCGGTACCTCCGCAAGTCCCGTTATCTCAACAGGAACGGACGGACCCGCGGTCTTTACCGTTCTGCCCTTGTCGTTGGTCATCACGCGGACGCGTCCTACGGCTGTGCCGGCGATGAGGACATCGCCCTGCCTGAGCGTACCGTTCTGCACGAGGAGGGTCGCTATAGGACCTCTGCCCTTGTCGAGACGAGCCTCGATGACAGTACCCTTCGCGAGACGGTCGGGGTTAGCCTTGAGCTCCTGCACCTCTGCAACGAGGAGCACGTTCTCGAGGAGCTCGTCAATGCCCTGACCCGTCTTAGCGGAAACGGGAACGCATATAACGTCGCCGCCCCAGTCCTCGCAGACGAGGTCGTACTTGGTGAGCTCTTCCTTTATCTTGTCGGGGTTCGCACCCTCCTTATCCATCTTGTTGATGGCAACGATTATCTGTACGCCCGCTGACTTAGCGTGGTTGATGGACTCGACAGTCTGCGGCATGATACCGTCGTCCGCGGCAACTACGAGGATAGCGATATCGGTGATGTTCGCACCTCTCGCACGCATGGACGTGAACGCCTCATGTCCCGGGGTATCGAGGAAGGTGATGTCCTTGCCCTGAATATTCACCTGATAAGCACCGATGTGCTGGGTGATACCGCCTGCCTCGCCCGCAGCAACGTGAGCGTTTCTGATACGGTCGAGTATGGACGTCTTACCGTGGTCAACGTGTCCCATAACAACAACTACGGGGCAGCGCGGCTGGAGGTTGGTATCGTCATCGTCGGTGTCGTCGATGAGGCGCTCCTCGATGGTGACGATGACCTCCTTCTCTACCTTGGCGCCGAGCTCCTCAGCCACGAGTGCCGCGGTATCGAAGTCTATCTCCTGATTTATCGCCGCCATTACGCCGAGACCCATCAGCTTCTTGATGACCTCGGTAGCGGTAGCCTTCAGACGTGTAGCGAGCTCGCCGACAGTGATGCTCTCGGGGATCATTACCTTGAGCTGCTGCTTTCTTGCGCGCTCGAGCTCGAGCCTCTTGAGCTTCTCTGTCTCGGACTCCTTCTTGCTGAACTGCTGACGCGTTCTCTGCTGGGACTTCTGATTTATCTTCTGCTTCTTCGAGCTGTAGTTCTCGCTTCCGTGCTTGTTTGAGGAAGCCATATTGTCGTAGCGCTCGTTGTACTTGTCGAGGTCGATGTAGCTTCCGCGCGTATCGACTGTACGCCTCTGAGTAGCCGTGGAAGCCGTCTCGGACGAGAAGCTGGTGTTGAGCTTGGAGCTCTCGCCTCTGTCGCGAGCCTTGACCTGCTCCTTCTTCTTCTCGGGCTTCTTTGCCTTGGGCGGCTCGGGAGCCTTTACGGGCTCCTTCTTGGCGGGCTTCTCCTCAGCCTTGAGAGCCTCCGCCTTCTTCTCGGGCTTGGGCTCGGCAGCGGGCTTTTCGGGAGCCTTCGCGGGCGCCGCAGCCTTAGCGGGCTTCTCAGCCTTTTCAGCCTTTGCCTCGGACTTCTCCGCCTTGGGAGCAGCAGCCTTCTTCTCAGCCGCGGGCTTCTCGGCAGCCGCCTTCTTCTCCTTCTTGGGAGCAGCCTTCGCCTCGTCGGACTTCTCCTCCTTGGCAGGCTTAGCCGCCGCAGTCTTCTTCTCGGCAGCGGGCTTCTCCTCGGCTGTTTCCTTCTTCTTGGGAGCCTTCTTCTCGGGCTTGGGCTCTGCCTTGCGCTCGGGTCTCGGGTCGCTCTTGGAAGCGAAGTACTCGTCGAAGGACTTCACCGCGTTGAGCTTGGTATAGTGCTCGAGCACGATGTTCATCTCGTCCTCGGTAAGACCCGTGGACGCCTTCTTCTTCGTATCGCCCTTGCCTGCGAAGAGGTCGATTATATCCTGCGAAGCGACGTTAAGGTCCTTCGCTGCGTCGCTCAGTTTTATCTTTTTTGTTGCCATATATTGCAGTACCTCCAATTATCGTAAAAGTGTATAGGTCTATGTCAACACTTCTGAGGTGTTATTTCTGAATTTTCTTCACGAACCCGTCCGCAAAGCCCTTGTCGCAGACGGCGATGACCGCGGTCTCCTTGCCGCAGAGCCGTCCCATCTCGTCCTTTGCGAGCTCGGTCCGAAGGTGCACGGTCTCGTATCTGCCGCACACGAAATCCACTTCCTTGAGAGTTTTGGGTGAAGCGTCACAGGCGGTCAGCACGCAGAAGGCTTTGCCGTCCCTTACCGCGTCCATCGAGCTGTCGAAGCCCTTGACCGCCTTGCCTGCCTTTATGCATATCGTCAGCAGGTCAGTTGTTTTCCGTTTCTTTTCTGAGTTCATCAGCCATCACCTCATAAACGCTCTCGTCAATCCTGCATGAGAACGCCTTCTCGAGCCTGCGCGCCTTGCGAGCCTTGTCGAAGCACTCGGTGCTCTTGCAGATGTAGGCACCTCTGCCGTTCTTCTTGCCGACGAAGTCGAGCCCTATCTCGCCCTCGGGAGACCTCACGACGCGCATGAGCTCCTTTTTCGGCTTCATCTCGTTGCACCCGAGACACATTCTCATGGGTATCTTCTTAGGCTTCATCATTCCTCAGCAGCTTCCTCCGCGGGAGCCTCCTCAGCTACAGACTCCTCGGTCACAGCCTCCTCGGCTTCCTCGGGCTCCTCAGCCGTCTCCTTCACGGGGACAACGTAATCGGGGCTGAGCTCGGGAGCCTCATCGCCCGTGAGGTTGTCGAACTGCGGCTTGATGTCTATCTTGAAGCCCGTGAGCTTAGCCGCGAGCTTTGCGTTCTGACCCTTGTTGCCGATAGCGAGCGAGAGCTGATTGTTCGGGACGATGACGGTGCAGGTCTTCTCCTCCTCGGAGGTGATGACCGTCTTGAGCACCTGTGCGGGAGCGAGCGCCCTTGTGATGAACTCGGCGATGTCCTCGCTCCACGGGATGATGTCTATCTTCTCGCCGCTGAGCTCGTTCACAACGGCTGTGATACGCGACCTCTGCGGTCCTATGCACGCGCCGACCGCGTCGACGTTGTCGTCCTTCGACCACACGGCTATCTTCGTTCTCGAGCCTGCCTCACGCGATATGGACTTGACCTCCACGGTGCCGTCGTATATCTCGGGCACTTCAAGCTCGAACAGACGCTTTACGAGGTCCTTGTGGGTACGCGATATCTTGACGATGGGCTTCTTTGTCTTGCCGACGATGCCCGTGATGTATACCTTTACCTGCTTGCCCTCCTCGAGCACCTCGCCGGGTATCTGCTCGTTCTTGAAGAGGTAGAGCTCGGTGCCCTGATACTCGACGGTGACAGTGCCTCTGCCGGGCTCTATCTGCGAAACGGTAGCGATGATGCAGTCGTGCTCCTTCTGCTCGAACTTGCCGAGCATCTGCTCGCGGTTTATCTCGCGAAGGTCGCCCTTGATGGACTGCTTTGCGGAGAGCGCCGCCATTCTGCCGAGCTTGGAGATGTCTATCTCCTTGAGTATCGTACCGCCGACCATAGCGTTGGGGTCGATAGTCCTTGCGACGTCGATGTTTATCTCGTTCTCGTCGATAGGCTCGTCGTCGATTATCTCCTGAACGATGTACATTGCGAATTTCTTCTCGGCAGGGTCTATCTCGACTCTTATCCTGTCCTCGCTGTGAGGATATGCTCTCTTGGCGGCTTTGAGCATTGCCGACTTCACCTTCTCGATGAGAAGGTCGGTCTCAACGCTGTTTTCTTCGCCGAGCATTTTAAGTGCGTCGAAAAAGTTTTCCATTTGTTTTTCCTCCGTTTATATTATATTTACCTTGAACTAAACTTATTTTCCGCGGCTCAGTCGAAATCGAACCACAGCTTCACGAACGCTATGTCCTCGAGCGGTATCACGCGCTCGGTACCGTCCTCATTTTTCACGGTGAGCTCGTTTTTGTCCACACCGACGAGGTAGGCGCATATCTCCTTCTCGCCGTCGATACTGCGTATCAGCTGCACTCTCACCTTATCTCCCTCGCAGACCTCGAAGTGGTCCTCCTTGAGGAGCTCGCGTTCGAGTCCCGCCGAGCCGACCTCGAGCATATACTGCTGAGGAATGGGGTCCGCCTCGTCGAGCACCTCGTTCACGGGCGCGGTGACTCTCTCGCAGTCCTCGATGGTGATACCCTCATCGCAGTCGATGAATATCCGCAGGTACCACATCGCGCCCTCCTTGACGTAGTTGACGTCCCAGAGGTAATAGCCGAGCGCGTCGGTGATGGGCTTAACGAGGTCGTAGACTTTTTTCTCTGTCCCTCCGAACTTTTTCAGCTTCATTCGGTGATTTTCTCCTTTCCTTCGATAGCTGCTGCAATAGCCGTCGGGAGCACAGCTCCCGATACAATACGAAAGACCGGAGGTCTCCGGTCTTTAGTCTTACTATCATCATATAGTATTATAACACGCAAAAATGGAAAAATCAAGTGTTTTCGGAGATTTTTTCAATTTTTTTCGCTCGGGACAAAAAAACGGTACCGAACGCGCGGCTCGGTACCGTTCATAGCTTATGCAAGTCCCGCATTTGCGACCGTAGTGGTCGTAGTCGCGAGCGGGTCGTCGGAGTCCAAGATCGACGTTGTCGCGACAGCGGCATCAGCCACTCCGCCGACGTTGACCTTTATCTCTATCTCGATGTCGGGATAGTTCTTGAAGCTGAGGATTATGTATGTCTGACCGTTGGATACGCCCGTGATATAGCCCGAAGCGTTAACTACGGCGATAGCGGGGTCGAGCGACTTCCACACCTCATCGGATTCGCCCGTGCCTGCGTCGGGGTAAGCCTGTATTATCGGCACGTCAGTCTCACCGACCTCAAGGAAGAGCTCGCGCTTCGAGAGCTTGACGTTGGACGCCTTGGGATTTACCGCAGCGGTAGTGGTCTCGGTGGTAGTCTCGGGAGGAGCGGTAACAACGGGCTCGGTAGCCACGGTAGTGGTGGTAGTCTCCGCCTTTGAACCGTTTCCCTCGCCGACATTCTTTGTACATTTAGCGAGAAGTACGACAAACAGCAACACGACGAACGCTATGACTGCAAGCGCCCCCAGCTGCCTTTGTCTAAGCACCTTACGTGTAACACGTCTTCTGTTGTCCATACATAATTCCTTCCTTTATATTTATATCTTAACAAAGGAATGACCCTTTGATAACATTATAACACAAGGGCTTAAAAAAGTCACGCACTTTCAGAAATTTTTACACATTGCTGTAAAATTCGATTCTGTTTTGTGGGTTTTGCACAAAGAAGAACTCAGAACTCGGAGCGTAGGGGCGGCGCCCCGCCGCCTGCACCATAATTACGCATTACGAATTACGCATTAAAAAGGGGGCGCACGACGTGCACCCCCTGTTTCAGCCGATATTACTGCCCGTTGAAGCGCTTGACCTCTTCGTCGATGACGCCCGTCCACGAGTCGCGGAGGGTAGCCCACGAATCGACATTGGCGTCGCCCTCGAGCAGAGCCTGCGTGAGGTTGTTCATAACGCCGCGCGTCTCGTAGGTGTAGTCGCCGTCGCCGTTCATTCTGTCGCCCATGCCGTAAGCGAAATCGAACATGGGAGTTACCTCGTTCGGGTCGAGGAAGCTCTTGAGCGCGTCGTACTGCTCCTCGGTCACGAACGACTTCACCTTGCCGCTCGCTGTCTTCTCCTCGACGAGCGCCTTCTGCCTGGCTACCTTCTTGTACTCCTCCTGCGTAGCCGCTACGCGCTCGCACTTGATATACGTCGCCACAGCCGCGCCCTTAGTCGAATTCTTGATGAGCATTTTTGCCGCGTAGTTGCAGCAGAGGTAGTTCTCGTCGGCGTCGGGAGCCTTCGGGAACGGCACGACCATGAGGTCGGCGTCAGGATTCTTGGCGTTGGAGGTTCCGAGCGCCCAGTCGCCCATCGCGAAGAAGAGCGTGGAGTTATTGTCGGGGAAGAAGCCTATCCAGTCGGGCTGATAGAGGTGCTTGGCGGCGATGTCCTGCATGAGGAGCTCCGCCTTCTCTATCTCGGGGTCGTCGATATTGTTCTCGAACTTGGTGCCGTCGTAGTTGATGACGGTGTGACCCGTGGACTGGATTATCGCCTGTCCGAACCAGCCGTTGATACCGTAGCGGGTCGTGCCCTCGGGAGCTCCCGACACGAACGACTCCATCATATCCATAAATACGTCCCAGTCCCACTTGCCGTCGAGGTAGAGCTCGTACGGGTCATCGAGACCCTCCTCCTCCATGAGCTTGCGGCTGTACGTGATAACGAGCGGGTCGGACACGGCAAACGGCACAACATAGTGCTGACCGTTGTACTCGAACATATCAATGACGTCGCCCATATCGTCCCACAGACCGTCCTCGTCCATGCCCATGACGTCGAAGTACGGGTCGAGCGGCTCGTACTGGTCCTTGACGACGCCGTTCGGGACAGCGTCCCACTCATAGGGAAACATATCCACGTCCTCGTCCGCGAGTATCATCGTTGCGAGCTTGGAGAACTTCTCGTTCGAGTCCGCATAGACGAACTTCACCTTCGCGCCGTAAACGTCCTCGAAGAGCGAGAGCGCCACGGAGCGGTCGTTGTTGTTGGTGGGGTTGATGTCGTAGTCGGCGAGCCATACGATGGTCTGTCCGTCGATATCGGCGCTGCTGCCGCCCTTGAGCTCAGCCTCGTCGACGGGGACGGTGTACTCGTCCTCCTCCTTGTAGTGGCTGTTGTTCTCGGAGGACGACTCCTTGCCCGAGCACGACGCGGCAGAGGTCGCCATCATCGTTACGGCAGCGAGTCCCGCGAGTACCTTTCTCAGCTTGTTCATGGTAAAAAACTCCTTTCATGTGCATATCCGTACGGGCGCGCAGGTCAGAGGGGCAGCGCTCCCGATTTGTCACACTTATTATA
This sequence comes from Ruminococcus sp., assembly GCA_030530245.1. GTDB lineage: Bacteria > Bacillota > Clostridia > Oscillospirales > Ruminococcaceae > Ruminococcus. The sequence goes on along the minus strand of JAUMVH010000044.1, from coordinate 8,668 downwards.
CTATAACCGCACACGTAAAGTCAAGATTTTTCAAAAACTGAGCAATATAGTGCAAAAGGCTCCAATCGGCAAAATGCACAAAAAAGCTGACGAACTACTGACAAATGTCTAAGTTTCTGCAAGAAATCCCGTTTGGGGCTATTCTTCGTCAGCTGTAAGGCAATACTAACAAATTTGTCTTGATTTTCTCCGCCTTTATGTTAAAATAGAATCAAGAGGAGCGGAAGCTCCCGAATATTCTACGGAGGTGCTTTAATTATGGCATATAAGATCTCAGACGATTGTGTTAGCTGCGGTGCTTGTGCAGGCGAATGTCCTGTTGGCGCTATCTCAGAAGGCGATGGAAAATACGTTATCGACGCTGACGCTTGCGTAGAGTGCGGCGCTTGTGCAGGTGTTTGCCCCGTAGGCGCTCCTTCTGCTGAGTAATTACTGACACGAAAAAGCGACGGCTGTCCATTGCGGACAGCCGTTTTCTTTTGCAAGAGGCAAGATGTGAGAGGCAAGAGGCAAGAAAAGAGGGCGGACACGTGTCCGCCCTGTGTTGTTTATTTGGTGAGGTAATCCTCGAGCGAGCCGTCACCGCCCGTCGAGAGGTAGGAGTAGAACGCGAGTATCACGGACGCGTCCTTGGAATCGGTCTTGCCGTCCTTGTTGACGTCGGCAGCTGACTGCTCCGCCTCGGTGAGCGTGGATTCGCCGCCCGTGGAGAGCTTGGCGTACTCGACAAGGACAAAGGTAGCGTCGTTGGCGTCGATTTTTCCGTCGCCTGTCGGGTCGCCGAGAGCGATCGTGTTGTTCGGACCGTCTTCCAGCACCTCAAACCTGTAGCCCCACTTTTCAGCGTAGGTCTGTGCAGTCGAGCCTGCGTATCCGCGGATAACGGTAGTCTCCTTGACGCCGAGTGTCGCTTCAAAATCAGCAATTTTACATTCGGGATTGTTGATCGTTATCGAGCCGAGCGATGTGCAATTTACAAATGCGTCCCTGTCTATTTTCTTGACAGAAGCAGGTATATCGGCACTTTCGAGCACAACATCATCCTTAAAGGCACTGCTCCCGATAGATTCTGTATTGTTGGAGAAACGGACGCTTTTCAGCTTTGGCATTCTACAACATGACAGGTATGAGACTTTCTTAACATTTTCGGGCATTATGATGCTCTCGATCGAAGTATTGTAAAAAGCACAGCTGTCTATTGATTCGATAGTTTCGGGAACTGCAAATTCTTTTTCGGGATATGCAGGAGGGAGCAAGATGAGCGTTTTCTTGTCCTTGGACATGATAATATTATCGACAGAGCAGTATTCCGGATTGTTTTCATCAACGGTAAGTTTTTCGACCTTTTCTGATCCTACGAAGCATCCGCCGTTACTGACGTCAGTGACAGAAGCGGGGTAGAATACTCCTGTCAATTCTGTTTTGCTCCAGAAAGCTGACGACCATGTACTCGTCACTGGCAAGCCGTTGGCTGTTGACGGGATAACAAATTCACCCTTAATATCAGACGGGGTTTCTTTCAATTCGGCGTGATCGCTGTACATTGCGTATGTTAAGCCGTCTACTTCAACTTCTTCGTAATCAGAGGCAAGGGCTGTTATCCCCGCGGTGAGGGACGGAGCGGCTGACGTGCCGAGCGGAAATGCTGTGCCAAGCATCATAGCGAGTGAGAGCGAGCCTGCAAACAGTTTTTTCTTATTCATAGTTTTTCTCCTTATAAAAACATTGATACCTTCATTTTAGCACAATTAAGAAAAAAATCAATAGATTTCAGGAAAACAGCTGTATTCAAGATCAGCGCCGCCCTCCCCTACTTGACATCACCGCTCCCGTTGTGGTATACTAAGGGAGCGCGATGTGCGCACCTATCCATTCCCGAACGGAGGCTCATATAATGAGAAAATATACACTTACCGCGCTCCTTCTCTGCGCGGCTATGGCTCTCACCGCAGCGGCGGGCTGCTCGGACAACGGCACGAGCAGGTCGATGTCTATCACATCGCAGGAGCAGACCGTCAACACCAACAACGAGGGACGCGCCGACAACGAGGTCACCGCAGCCGTCTCCGAGAAGGCGAGCGCCAACAAGACGGGCTTCACCCTCAACAGGGTCATCGACGCAGGCACCCGCAATGACAAGAACGAGCGCTTCATCTACCTCGATATCACCATCGACAACTCCACCGACAAGGAGTACGAGCTCAGCATGATAAACAACTTCTACCTCCTGCTCGGCGACGGCAGCGAGATACACTACCACGTCGGCAGCCAGCTCTACGCCACGAACAATATCGACGGCTATATCCCCAGCCCGTTCACAGTCCCCGCGAGCGGCAAGTTCAGCGGTATCGTGGGAGGCTTTGCCGTGGGCGAGGACGTGAAGGACTTCACGGTCTGCTTCTTCCCCACCCTCAACGAGCCGAACTACACTCCCGACGTCATCAAGGTCGATGTCTCGGAGAGCGATGTAGCAGTCCTGACTCATTCAACATAAGCTGCAATAAAAGCCATAAGGGAGCCTCCCGCTTCCTTATGGCTTTTTCTTTTGTAGGGGGGCGAACAGTTAAGCAGTGCCCCAAATCTTTGATTTGGCTGGCAATGCTATATGCAACTATGTTGTAGTTCGCCCGATAGTGTATGCGTGGTCTGACGGGCGCACAATGTGCGCCCCTACATTGGCAATTTCGCGGGAACACTCTTTTTGCGCTTCACGGACAGCAGCCCCAGCGACACGAAATACACCGCCGCTCCCGCCGCTATGGAGACCGCCGCCGTGACGAGCTCCGCAGCTCCCGCACGGCGGCATATACCCTCCGCGAGGTAGGCTCCGCCGCCGCACATTGCTCCCGCGTACAGTATCTTCAGCAGCGCCGCCGCGGGGAGAGCTGCCCGCGCGGTGCGGACGTAAACGGTCAGTGCTGCCGCCAGTATCGCCGCGTAGCAGACCGAGGTCGATATTGCGGCACCGTCCGCGCCCATTATCGGCACGAGTGCGAGGTTGCCCGCGAGCTTTACGGCAGTCCCCATGAGCATGACTTTAAGCGGTGCAGAGGGCTTCCCGACAGCCTGCAAAAGGCTGAATACTGGGAACGACAGGCACAGGCAGACCATTCCGACCATCAGCAGGCGCAGAGCCGATACGCATATCTCCGCTTCGTCGCTTTGCAGCGGAAACAGCAGATGTAGCACCTCGGGCGCGAGGACTCCAAGCCCGAAAGCCGACGGTACAGCTATCGCAGCCGCCGTCACAAGAGCCTGCGAGGTACCCGCTTCGAGGGCGGCACGGTCGCGCTCTGCCCACGCCGCCGTTATCGTCGGCAGCGCGCCCTTGCCCAGCATATTCGTCACTGACGGCACGAGGTTGAACACGGTCAGCGCTATCCCCGCAAACGAGCCGTAAACGAAGTTGGGTATGTCCTGCTCCGCGACCGTGGCGGGGACAGCCCTCCCGCAGCCGAAGTACGAGATACAGGCTATCATCGTCCACATATCGACGAGGGAGGTGAGATTCGTCACGACGGAGCTCACCCCCACGGGCAGAGCCGTCGCCGCGAGCTCGCGCGCTATTTCACGGCGGGACTGCATATGCGCCTCTCCCCCGCGCGGACGGTAGCTCAGCAGCGCCAGCACCGCGAAGAACAGCAGCGCTCCGAGCGACGACAGCGACACGCCGAGTATTCCCGCCGCCGCCGAAAGTGCGCGAATGTCGGTCACGGAAGGGAAGCGCGCCATTATCTCGCTCCCGTGCGCATTCACAAAGCCGCACAGCCACAGCCCCGCGCCGACCTTGACCGCGCCCTCCGCCGCCTGCGAGAGCGCCGTCGGGTACATATTGCTCATGCCCTCGTAGTAGCCGCGCTCCACCGCCGTCACGCACCCGAACAGCACCGCGGGAGCTATCATCATCAGGGCGGGAACAGCCTCCGCGCCGCCCGTCGAGAGCAGGCTGAACGGGTACGCGAGCAGGTACACCGCCGCGCTCCCGACGAGCCCGACCGCCGTGAACATCGCCAGCGCGGTGCTGCGAATGCGGCGGATATTGCCGTACATACCGAGGGCAGCGCTCTGCGCGGTCATGCGCGCGACCGCCGAGGACAGCCCCGTCGCCGTCAGCGCGTACACGGGCAGGAACAGGCTGTAGGCACAGCTGAAATAGCTCATTCCCACGCCGCCGAGCAGGTTCGTGAGCGGTATCTTGAACAGCGCCCCGAATCCCTTCGCCACGACTGCCGATACCATGAGGATTATCGAGCCTTTCAGTATGTTCTGCTTTTTCATCGCCGCGCCTCCTGTTCGTATTCCTTACAGGATATGCCGCGGGGTTCAGAATTATGAGACAAAAAAGCGGGCGCTCGGAAAGCGTCCGTAAATCTGCTTTTGTAGGGGCGCACCCATGTGTGCGCCCGCCATGCGGTTTGTTTTTGCGGGCGGACACGCGGGTCCGCCCCTACTGTTTTTTATTCTTTGGATTTGAGGAAAGCCCAAATGTCTCAGTATCGCCGATTTCGCGTCCTGCAATGACAAAACGGAAATTTCTCCCCGCGGCAGTTGATTTTTTCATTAATATATGTTATAATGTTAGGTGGCTTATTGCATTCTAAGACTATTTGAAAGGACGAATCATATATGGAATATAAATTTTCCGACAAGGTAAGCGGTCTGAAAGCCTCAGCTATACGTGAGATACTCAAGTTCACCGCCGACCCCGAGGTCATCTCCTTCGCCGCGGGCAACCCCGCTCCCGAAGCCTTCCCCAAGGAGAGGATAGCCGAGATATCCGCCGAGCTCCTGCGCGACGACCCTATCCTCGCGCTCCAGTACAGCGTCACCGAGGGCTACACTCCCCTGCGCGAGTTCCTCAAGGGCTGGCTCGGCAGCAAGAACTGCTTCCACCCCGAGTTCGACGACCTCATCGTTACGTCGGGCGGTCAGCAGGCGAACGAGCTCTCGTGCAAGGTGCTGCTTAACGAGGGCGACACGCTCCTTTGTGAGTCGCCGAGCTTCATCGGCTCGCTGAACGCGTTCCGCTCCTACAATGTAAACCTCGTAGGCGTGGACATGGAGGACGACGGCATCGACCTCGCAAAGCTCGAGGAGGCGCTGAAAACTCAGCCCAACGTGAAGATACTCTACCTCATACCCAACTTCCAGAACCCGACGGGTCGCACGATGTCGCTCGCTAAGCGCAAGGCTGTATACGAGCTTGCGTGCAGATACGACTTCATAATCCTCGAGGACGACCCCTACGGCGAGCTCCGTTTCGCGGGCGAGAACGTTCCCACGATAAAGAGCCTCGACACCGAGGGCAGAGTCATCTACTCGAGCACGTTCTCGAAGCTCATTTCCTCGGGCTTCAGAACAGGCTTCGTTTCGGCTCCCGCACCTATCATACAGAAGATAGTTGTCTGCAAGCAGGTATCAGACGTGCACTCCAACATCTGGGCGCAGGTCGTATCCCACCGCTTCATGACGACTGTTGACCGCGAGGCTCACTTCAACAGGCTCCGCGACATATACAGGAAGAAGTGTGACCTGATGTGCAGCTACATCGACGGCGGCTTCTCGAAGAAGATAAGCTACATCAAGCCCGAGGGCGGACTCTTCATATGGTGCACGCTCCCCGACGACTGCGACATGAACGCCTTCTGCACAAAGGCTGTGCAGGAGTACAAGATAGCGGTAGTCCCCGGCAACTCCTTCAACATCAGGGAGGACGAGGTGAGCCACTCCTTCCGCCTCAACTACTCTACTCCCACGAACGAGCAGATAGAAAAGGGCATGGATATTCTCGCCAAGATGACAAAAGATATGCTCGACTAAATAAAACCATTTTCGGGACGTCGAGGACGCCGTCCCCTACAAACGATAATCGAAAGGAATTAAAACATATGGCAACTTCAGACAGATACCCTGTTACTCAGAAATACCTCATGACAAGAGCACAGGCTCTCAGCTTCCCCCCGAGCTTCTTCGAGATGAAGTTCGGCAAGAACGACGTTTACGGCGTAGTTGTTGATATCCCCATGCCGGGCAATATCCTCACGACTATGGTCTGCTTCATCAACGGTGCCGCCAACCTCTACTTCAACAACGGCGGCGAGTACGTGGGTGCTTCGCAGAAGTACAGGAACCTCGTACAGGCGGCTAACGCTCTTGTCGTAAACTCGGCACAGCTCGTGCCAAAGGCGACCAAGACCAAGCAGTTCGACCTCCCCAAGGGCAGAACGCAGTTCGTGTACCTCCTCACCAAGAACGGCACATACAAGGCGGAGTTCCAGCCCGGTCTCATTCCCGAGACAGAGCCCGAGAAGCGCACAGTTTACGTGCTCTATCAGCGCGTGCTCAGCGAGCTCAGGAACTGCCAGCTCAAGGACGACGCGGAAGCCCGCAAGGCAGGCAAGTAAGGAGAATCCCACAATGGACGATAGAAAACTCATTTTCAGCGCGATACAGCCCACAGGCACCTTCACCCTCGGCAACTACATCGGTGCTGTCAGGAACTGGGGACCGCTTCAGGAGCAGTACGACTGCATATACTGCGTAGCTGACCTCCACGCCATAACCGTTAAGCAGGAGCCCGCAAAGCTCCGTCAGAACACTCTCGCGGCGTATGCTCTGCTCATGGCGTGCGGACTCGACCCCGAGAGGTCGATACTCTTCATTCAGAGCCACGCCCACACCCACAACGACCTCAACTGGCTGCTCTGCTGCAATACGCAGTTCGGCGAGCTCTCGCGCATGACCCAGTTCAAGGACAAGAGCCAGAAGCACCCCGACGACATCAACGCGGGTCTGTTCACGTATCCGTCCCTGATGGCGGCGGATATCCTCGCATATAACGCCGACCTCGTACCCGTCGGCGTCGACCAGAAGCAGCACCTCGAGCTCGCGAGAAATATCGCTCAGCGCTTCAACCAGCGCTACGGCGACTTCTTCAAGCTCCCCGAGCCGTACATCACCGAGGTCGGCGCAAAGATAATGTCGCTCCAAGACCCGACGAAGAAGATGTCCAAGTCCGACGAGAACCCCAATGCGTGCATTCTTATCCTCGACGACAAGGACACCGTTATCCGCAAGTTCAAGCGCGCTGTCACCGACAGCGAGGCTGAGGTGGCTTTCCGCGAGGGCAAGGACGGCATAAACAACCTCATGTCCATTTACTCCTGCGTAACAGGCAAGGACTACGCCGCTATCGAGGCTGAGTTCGCAGGCAAGGGCTACGGCGACTTCAAGCTCGCGGTCGGCGAGGCAGTCGCGGACAGTCTCGAGCCCGTACGCACCGAGTTCGACCGCCTCATAAACGATAAGGCTTACCTCAAGGAATGTTACACAAAGGGCGCAGAAAAGGCGATGAAGATATCGAGCCACATCGTCTCAAAGGCTTATCACAAGGCGGGATTCGTCGACAGACCGTTCTGAAAACGGCTCGAACCACCAAAATACGCGGATTCTTTTATACAAATTATATAAATAATAGCCTCCATATTCTGCATATACCACAAACTTTTGCGAAATATATTGATTTTTGGCGGATTATGGGTTATTATTAGAGGAGTGCTAATCCCATGGTCGAATATCAGCAAAAAGATAACTACTCTATCAGCGATCTGCTCGATATCGTGCGGCTCCTGAGGGGCGAAGGCGGCTGTCCTTGGGACAGAGAACAGACCCACAGCTCCATAAGAAGCGACTTCATCGAGGAGACCTGCGAGGCTGTAGAAGCTATCGATCTCGGCGATACCTCCCTGCTGAGGGAAGAGCTCGGCGACGTACTGTTGCAGGTCGTCTTCCATTGCAGGATAGAGGAGGAGGCAGGCTCGTTCAACTTCGACGATGTCTGCGACGAGATATGCAAGAAGCTCATTCTCCGTCACCCCCACGTGTTCGGCGAGGTAAAAGCCGATACCACCGCGGAGGTGCTCAGGAACTGGGACGCCATCAAAATGGACGAAAAGGGTCAGGAGACCTACACCGATACTCTTGATCAGGTGGCAAAGTCTCTCCCGTCGCTCATGAGGGCGCAGAAGGTCGGTAAACGTGCAATGCGCGCGGGTATGGACTTCCGCTGTGCCAAGGACGCGATGGCTTGCATCGACAGCGAAAAGGCGGAGCTCGAAAGAGCTGTTGCCGCGGGAGATACGCAGAACATTGACGAGGAAATGGGCGACCTGCTCTTCTCGTGCGTCAATGCGGCGCGTCACCTCGGCGTGAATGCCGAGCTCGCTCTCAAGGCTTCCACGGACAAGTTCATCAAAAGGTTCTCTGTAACAGAGCAGCTGACAAGGGAAGCGGGTCTCGATATGAAGGACCTTCCTATCGAGGAGCTCGATATTTACTGGGACAAGGCTAAAAAAATTATAACGGAGGAACACTCAAATGACTAAAACAGAACTCATCAATTCAATCGCAGATAAAGCAAACTGCACAAAGAAGGACGCTGCTTCCGCTCTCGAGGCTACACTCACAGCTATCGAGGAAGCTCTCGTAAAGGGCGACAAGGTCGCTATCACAGGCTTCGGTACATTCGAGGTCCGCAAGAGAGACAAGAAGACTTGCATCAACCCCAGAACTAAGGAGAAGATGGTTTGCCCTCCCAGCAATGCTCCCGCTTTCAAGGCAGGTAAGGGTCTCAAGGAGGCTGTTAACGCTAAGAAGGGCGCTAAGAAGG
>JAUMVH010000043.1:11959-16083 GCA_030530245.1 Ruminococcus sp. | reverse complement strand
GTTTGTGGTGGGCGGGTGGGGGGGGCGGGCCCCCCCCCCCCCGGGTGGACAAAGGCAGAGCCTTTGGCGGGTCAAGGGCAGAGCCCTTGGAAGCATTTTTCATTTCCGCGCTCTTGACTTATTCGCACATTTAGTATATAATTTTAATACGGCGGAACAGCTCTGCCAGTCACCATCAGGAGGTATAAAAAATGAAAAAATTTCTGTCCGCAGTCGTAACTGCGGCTATCGCGGTAACGGCGGCGCTCCCTATTGCGGGTACAGCCTCTGCCGCTGACGATATCAAGAACATCACAGTCCTCGGAGACAGCATCGCCGCGGGCTACGGACTCACAGAGAGTGAGCACAATTACGGCGAGCTCGTGGGCAATTACTACGGCGCCAAGACCGACAACTTCGCCGTTTCGGGCGACGAGACGGGCGACCTCATAGCCAAGCTCGAGGCTCCGAGCGCCGAGCTGTCCGCCTCGATAAAGGACGCCGACTGCGTGATAGTCTCTATCGGCGGCAACGACGTCATACACTATGCGTCGAGCTACCTGCTGGGCGTGTGTGCGAACGTGAACGTGCTCAAGGAGGGCTATACCAAGGCGGATATCCCCGAAGACCCGACGTTCAGCGACATCAACCGCCTTGTGGACAGGGACGCGCTCAAGGAGTACGCGAACGCCAATCCTATCCCCATGAATTCGACCATACAAAAGCTCCGCGCGCACCTCACCGAGAAGAGCACGGGCAAGTACGACTGCGTGATACAGAAGCGCATTATCCCCAACATACAGAAGATAAACGCCGATATCAAGGCGCTCAATCCCGACGCGACGATAGTTTATCAGAACGTTTACGACCCGCTGCAGTTCGACGCTGACTACTACAGCGCGACCTATACGGGCACGTCGCTGAAGGTCATGAACCTGCTCAAGCCCGTTGCGGTGGCGGTCACTGAGTCCTTCCGCGACCAGCTCGCTGAGGCAGACCTCGGCGGCGCGCTCGTTGCGGACGTGTACACCGACTTCACCTCGCTCGACGAAAACGGCGCGAAGTACAGCTGGTACTTCACGAAAATGCAGAGCGACCGCGCGGAGATGGACTTCCACCCCACGCAGGCGGGACACGTAGCCATCGCGGCGAAGGTCATCGACACCATCGGCACAAAGGATAAGGGCGGCGACCTCATCGTGCAGACGTATGAGTCGCTCGCGAGCAAGCAGAGCTACCCCGCCGTTGCCTACGCGACCTACAAGAAGGTAGCCGATACAACTGCTCCCGCGGCGAAGGGTATGCAGCTCGGCGACCCCAACAACGACGGCGCTGTTGACGCCAAGGACGCCTCGTTCATACTCGCGGCGTACGCGAAGTCGTCGACGGGCGGCGATGCGGGCTTGTCCGACGAGCAGAAGAAAGCCGCCAACGTGAACGGCGATGCTCTCATCGACGCGAAGGACGCCTCGACAATACTCGGCTACTACTCCTACATCTCGACAGGCGGCACTAAGAGCCTGACCGAATACCTCGCATAAAAATATCCCCGCTGCAAGGCTTATGCAGCGGGGATTCGTGTTTTATTGTGCGGGAACTGCCGTTGTGGTAGTTGCAGTCGTCGTGGTGGTGACGGTCGTCGCGCCGGAGGTCGTGGTGGTCACGGCAGACGTTGCCGTTGTGCCGTTGCGCACCTCCGCGGGGAGCTGAGCCGTGGGCTTCACGCCGTTCAGCCCGTAGCACTGCTGATAGGCGAGGATAATGTCGCGTATCATATACTTCGAGTACTCGCCGCCCTCGATGACGCCCGCGAAGGCTATCTCGGGGTCGTCGGCGGGAGCGAAGCCGATGAATACGGAGTTCTGCTTATTCTTGTCGTTCATATCGGTCTGCGGAGTACCCGTCTTGATGGCGACGGAGAAGCCGAGGTCCGTGAGCTCATACGGCACGGGACAGTTCTTCGACGCGTCTATCATACCGCCGATGATGTAGTCGTAAACGTAGTCGTAGTTGAGGTCTATCTTGTCCGCGACCGTGGGCTTTGTCGTCTTCACGAGCTCGTTCGAGCCGTAGGTGTAGAGGCTGTCCACGAGGTAGGGCTGGTAGCGCACACCGCGGTTGCCTATCGTAGCGGCGACGTTTGCGAGCTGGAGCGGAGTGAAGCCGCAGTCCTGATTTCCGATACCCGCCTGTATAACGTAGCCGATGTACCACGGCTGACCGCGCTCGGCGAAGGTCTCGGGGTTACAGAGGAAGCCCGCGGCGTCGCCCGTTTCGAGCCCCGTACTGCTTCCGAGCCCGTAGAGCTTGGCGTACTTGGTGATGTTGTCGATACCGAGGCTTCGCGAGGTCTCGTAGAAGAAGACGTTGCACGACACCTCCACCGCACGCCTTACGGAGATACCGCCGTGATAGCCCGTACACTGGAATTTGCCGCCGTAGAACTCGTAGTTTCTCTGGCAGGTGAAGGTCGTATCGCCCGTGATGACGCCCTCGTTCAGACCTGCCGTAGCGGTAACGGTCTTGAACGTCGAGCCGGGGAGGTACTGACCCCACGTACAGCGGTTGAACATCGGTGAGTTCTCCGCCTTGGCGAGGGATTCGTAGTCCTCGGTCATATCCTTGAGGTTGTAGGTCGGAGCCGTAGCCATACCCTTGACAGCGCCTGTTTTGGCGTCGAGCACGACGAGCGCGCCCTTATTGACCTTGTTGCCGTTGTAGTAGGGGTGGGTCTGAAGGAAGTTGTCGAGAATGCCCTGAAGCCTGAGCTGATACGCGCCGTCGATGGTGAGCTTGACCGTCTCACCCGGGACAGTCTCCTCGCGGGTCCTGACGTCGACGATAGCGCCGTCCACGACCGTGACCTCCTCTTCGCCCGCCTTGCCGCGGAGCTCCTTCTCCATTGCGAGCTCGATGCCGCTCTTGCCGACCTGGTCGTTCATCGCGTAGCCCTTGTCCTTGAGGTCGTCGTACTCCTCGGCGTAGATAGGACCGATAACGCCTATCTCGTGCGGGAGGATATCGCCGCGGACAATTTTGCGCTCGGCGGCGTCGACAGCCTCTATACCGCGGCAGAAGTTGCCGAGCTCCTTCATGTCGATGACCGTCTGGTGGTCGACATTTTTCGCGAGCACGAGGTCGAGGCTGTACGAGAAGTCCTTGTCCATCATGGTGTAGCGCATACCCGCGATGATACGCTTCTCGTCGGGGGAGTAGCTATCGTCTATCTTATAGTCGGAGATGAGCTTGTCTATGCAGTTTTCGGCGGTCGCGTAGACGTTGAGGTTGAGCGACTCGACCACCTCCGCGACGTCGTCCTCGGTGTAGGAGTAGGGGGCGCTTCTCGTAATGGGGAGGGTGTCCTCGAACTCGTACCCGTGCGAGAGCAGGGCTGCATATATCTCGAGCAGGCACCTGTTGCCCTCGGTGATGTCCTCGGGGAAGAACGCCTTTTGCAGGACGAGGTCACAGCGGGTGGTGTTATCGATTATGACGTTGCCGTTGAAGTCGATTATCTCGCCGCGGGTGGGAGTTATCTCGCGCGTGTAGGTGAGGGCGTCCCTGCCGTAGTCCTTGGGCGTGACGATGTCCTCGCTCCCGACGACCTGAATTTTCATCAGTCTCATCGACGCGAACGTGCCGAGCAGGACGACGATAGTGACGATGATGATAGATTTTATATTATCGGTAATGCTTTTCACATTTTGCTCCTTTTTGTTGTGAAACCGAACAATGTATGGCTGTTGAAATTGTGCAGTCATACAAAGTCTAAAAATATTTTTTCAATAATCAACGGTTTCCCATTGAAAAAACGGCTTTTCCCGCCCTTATGTAGGGGCGGATATCATCCGCCCGCAAATGCGCACGGAAACATTTGTAGGAGACGGCGTCCGCGACGTCCCGAAACAAAAGGCATTGCTATTCTGCGCGGAATAATTCCGCGGGCATACAAATACGGAGCGGCAGAAGGGGACGCCCTCACTTGCAGGGCGTCCCCTCTCGCAAAACAATTCACTGGATTGTTTTGCGATTCACCCCTTGCGGAGCGCCTTCGATTGTTTCGCCGTTCCCTAAAAGCTGTGAACGGCGAGGGGGGGGGCGGGGGGGGGAGGCCGCCCGCCCCGGCAAAGGCGGTTGAGATACAT
>JAUMVH010000043.1:0-11949 GCA_030530245.1 Ruminococcus sp. | reverse complement strand
ACTCCGCAAGCCTTTGAAAAGGCTTGAGCGAAACTTTCAGCTTCGCGCTGTAGCTTTTCCGCGGCGGAAGATGTTCCCGCGTTCGATACAATGTAGGGGACGCCGCCCTCGGCGTCCCACACCGATTTAAGCCGTCTTGATAACTTCCTCGATAGTAAGGTGCTCCTTCGGCATGAGGAAGCGGTTTATCAGCCTATACAGCATATACACCACCACCGACGCGATGACGGTGTAGACCCACACCTTCATGCTCACGTGGTAGAATATGCGGCTGACGTTCTCGTAGTCCCATATTTGGTAGTAGAACTTGTAGTCGAGCCAGCACTGCAAAAACGACGCGATAGCCGTTATCCACAGGTAGTTCACGAACTTGTTGCGCAGGTACAGCTCGAATATCAGCGAAGCCGCCACGCAGAACACCGTCAGCAGCACCGCATTATAGCCGAAAAGCCTGCCGCACGCCATATCCGTGAGGAAGCCGCAAACAGCTCCCGTCACTGCCGCCGCCATTACGTCGTTGCCGATAGCGATGCATATAGCCGCAGGCACGAGGAGCATGGGCTTGGTATACGTGCCCGAGGTCATTATCGTGAAAAAGAGGAATATCAGAAAATAGTAGAGTATCCATCTCACCGTCGTCTTTGTGTAGAGGATACGCTTCTCACGGGGGGTCTTTAGCCGCATCTGCGTCCTCCTTTTTGCCTGTAAAGTCGAGGATAACGAATACCGAGCCGAGGCGCGTGATATCGGCGCAGGGCTCTATCTCGGCGCAGGCGGAGAGTCCGTTTGCCTCAAAGCCCGTGTTCTTGACGGTGCCTATCGCCATATCCTTGGGGAACAGACCGCTGTTGCCCGAGGTGATGATGAGGTCGCCCGTTTTGAGCTTGTGGTCGGGACTGAGGTGCGTGAGCTTGGTGTTGCCTTTTTCAGCGGTCAGCACCGTGCCCTCGACAATGCCGAAGTCGGTGTTCGTGGACGAGCACACCGCCGCTATCGAAAGGTCGGGGGAGAGGATAGTGCGGACGGTCGAGGTCGTAGCTGACACCTCGATTGTGATACCGACGACTCCCTCGGGAGTGATGACAGGGCAGTACGGCTTGATACCGTCGACAGAGCCCTTGTCTATGGTGAAGCCCCTGAACGGGTCATTCGTGATATATCCGAGCACCTCCGCGGGCTGTGAGAAGACCTCATCGGGGTGCTGTTCTTTTATTACGACGAGCTTGCGGAGCTCCTCGACCTCTTCCTTGAGGTCGTCGTAGTCGGTGAGCTGCTTGTTGAGCTCGCCTATCTGTTTTTTCAGACGCTGATTCTCCTCGTAGTAGGCATCGGCGTGGGAAATTCTGTCCGTGACGCGCTCCATTTTCATGGATATGCCGTTGCTGACGTAGCGAAACGGCTTAGTCGCGGTCTGCACGAACGAAGCTCCCGAGAGCGAATATCCGCCCTTTGTGACGGCGTATATCATAATGCCCACGAGGAAAGCGAGGAAGCCGAGCAGTACCTTGAATCTCGTGCTCTTCAGAAATTCACGCATTGAGAGCCTCCTTAGTAATACTTGACGTTATCTGTGAGCGCGTCCTGATAGTCGCTGATGTTCTCAAGTATCTTGCCCGTACCCTCGGCAACGCAGTCGAGCGGGTACTCGGCGATATAGACGGGCATACTGGTCTCGCGGTTGATGAGCTTGTCGAGACCGCGCAGCAGAGCGCCGCCGCCCGCGAGAGTAATGCCGTGGTCGATGATATCGGCTGAGAGCTCGGGCGGAGTCTCCTCGAGCGTAGCCTTTATCGCGTCGATTACCTTAGCGAGCGGCTCTACGAGCGCGTCGCGTATCTCGGCGGAGTTGACGGTCACGTTCTCGGGCAGACCGTTGAGGAGGTTCCTGCCCTTTATCTCCATCGTGTCCTCCTTGTCGCTCGGGAAGGCGGAGCCTATCTCGATCTTGATATTCTCGGCAGTTCTCTCGCCGATGAGGAGGTTATACTTCTTCTTGATGTAGTTGATGATAGCGGTGTCGAACTCGTCGCCCGCACAGCGTATCGAGCGCGAAGCCACGATACCTCCGAGCGCGATGACAGCCACCTCGCTCGTACCGCCGCCGATGTCGACTATCATGCTTCCCGCGGGAGCATTTGTTGGCAGACCCGCACCGATAGCCGCCGCCATAGGCTCCTCGATGATGAGGACATTGTTTGCGCCCGCCTTCTTGCAGGACTCCCTTACAGCGCGGCGTTCAACAGCTGTAACACCCGAGGGTATGCAGATAATGACGTTAGCCTTTGTCAGTATCGTGCCCCTCAGCGCCTTCTTGATGAACTCCTGAAGCATGGTCGTGGCGATGTCGAAGTCGGCGATGACGCCGTCCTTGAGGGGACGCACGGCGACTATCGAGCCCGGGGTGCGTCCGATGACCTCCTTCGCCTCCATGCCGACGTAGCGGGTCTTATCTGTTCTTGTATTTACGGCGACCACGGACGGCTCTCTTATTATTATGCCCTTACCGCGCAGATATACAAGGGTATTCGCGGTACCGAGGTCTATTCCGATATCTTTTGTAAACATTTTCTGGCTCCTTTGTTCTAACTCTAACTTTATTATTATATCACCAAAGCCGCATTTAGACAACATTTTTCGCTGAGAAATTTATCCTTGCGGGAAATTTGCAGAAAATCCGAAAAAATCGTATGCGGTCGGACTGAAAAACTGTGAATTATTTTTTGGGAGTAAAAAGCTTGGGAGCGGTGTTGTAGTAGACGATGATAGCGATGATGATGAGCAGTATCTGCGAGATATTGATGCTGAGGCTGATACCGAATGTGAAGCTGAATATGCCGAGGTCAACAGTGCCGGGCTCAAAGGCGAACGTCTTTGAGTAGGCGAGGAAGCTGAGTCCGGGCGCGCCCTCGACGAGTCCGCCGAAGAAGCCTCCGAGGACTATTGCGCTTATTGCGAGGAATGACATATAGATTATCTTGTTCATAGTGATTCTCCTTTACTTTTGTTTTGTGATGGTTGGCTGAGTCTATGCTATATTCCCGAGGAGCCGAAGCCGCCGCTCCCTCTTTCTGTCTCGGTGAGAGAGTCGCTGACCTCTACCTCGGGAAAAATGACCTTGGTGGGTATGAGCTGGGCTATCCTCATGCCGTGCTCGACAGTGAAGTCCCTGCTTCCGTGGTTGATGAGCGGTATGAACCACTCTCCGCGATAGTCGCTGTCGACGACGCCGACGCAGTTCGCGAGCGAAACGCCGTACTTCGTGGACAGTCCCGAGCGCGGATATATCAGCATTGCGACATCAGCGCAGTCCGATTCGGCGGTGAGCCCCGTCGGTATCATCCTTATCTCGTTCGGAGCGAGGGTAACGGGCTCGTCGAGGCAGGCGCAGATGTCCATGCCCGCGCTCCCCGCGGTCGCCCTCGACGGGATAACGGCTTTGTCGCTGAGCTTTTTGAAAGTTAGCTTCATTATTCTATACCTCTGTAGTAAAGTCCGCGCGTGATGTTCCCGTCGGGCTTTGCACCCGAGAGAGCCGCGGCGGTCTGGCGGGCGTCCTCGTCATAGAGGAGCACGAGCCCGAAGTCGGCGCGCGGGAGCTCCGCGAGCCTGTCGCCCATGAAGAGCAGGTCGGAGTTGAGCACCTCCACGTACTCCTTCGAGCACGCGACGGGGAGCCTTCGCCCCGTGCGGTCGGTGAGGTGACCCGTGCACCTCGCGCACCCGACCTCATTTTTTATCGGACAGTTGCGCGTGAGCATGAGCGGGAGCCTGCCGTACACGACGGCTCCGAGCGCGAGCACAGTGCGCATTTTCGCGAACTGCTCCGCGGTCGCTTCGATAGAGACAACGCAGTCCTCAAGTCCGAGCGAGCGGAGATATTCCGCGCTGTACGAGTTGTAGACATTGAGCGTGAAGCTCCCGTGGAGCCTCATGCCGAGCTCACGTCCGAGCGCTATGCTGTCGGGCGTGTGGCAGAAGAGCCTGTCCGCGCCGAGCTTTTTCAGCTCCGCGAGACGGGCAGAGAGCCTGTCCTCGTCGGAAATGAAGCGCGGCGGGGATATGATGAGCTTTTCGGGAGGAATGTCCCTCAGGAGCTCCTCGCCGATGATAGCCTCGGGGACTATCACGAATTCCGACAGCTCTGCGGCGGCGACTGCCTGCTCGGGAGTGCGGCAGAGCGTCCTCAGCGGGAGCGCACCCTCGCGTGGCTTGCGCTTTATCATCGGGAGCTCGGGGAGCGTGCCCGTCGCGTGATATCGCGGCGTATTGCGGTCGATGACCGCCTCCGTGAGCCTGTCCGCAAGCTGTCTGCGGAGCTCGTTGAGCTTGCCCGCGGGCACGAACAGTCCGTCGCCGATGTCGGCGGTGAGCTGCCCGAGCGTGAACACGGTGTCGCCGAGCTTCGAGAGCTGCTTTTCCACGGCGGAAATATCCGTCGGACGACTCATAGCGGCGGCGGGCTCCTCACCCGTTACAGCTGCCGAAATATCGCCGCATACGGCTGTCACCGAGACGGGCTTGCCCGCCCTTATCACGGCGTGCATATCGACTGTATGTACCTGCCGCGGCGAGCGGTAGAGCTCGTGTATCTGCGGTATGAGCGTGCGGGCGGCGGTGACGTCGTCCTTCTCGCGCACGCCGAACATATCCTGCCTTTTCCCCGTGAAATAGCCGTCCGTGAAGCCGCTGCGGGAGAAGATACCGCGCAGGAGCTGCATATCGGGGGCGTCTCCGCCGAGAGCCTTTTTCAGCTCGCTGACGGACGCGGCGACGTACTCGGGGCGCTTCATTCTGCCCTCGATTTTCAGCGAATCTACGCCTATCTCGCGGAGCTCGTCCGCACGTGTGAGCAGCGACAGGTCCTTCAGCGACAGAGCCGCGGCGTCCCTGCTGCCCGAAGCCGAGAACGGCAGGCGGCAGGCTTGCCCGCAGCAGCCGCGATTCGCGGAGCGCGAGCCTATCATCGCCGACATATAGCACTGTCCCGAGACGGACATACACAGTGCGCCGTGCACGAACACCTCGACCTCGACGTCCTCGCGGCATATCCGTCCGAGCGTGCTCCTGTCGAGCTCGCGCGCGGGGACTACCCTCGCGTAGCCGAGCCCGCGGAGCAGCCTTGCGGCGGCGGCGGTGTGCACCGACATCTGCGTGGAGGCGTGTATCACCGCGTCGGGGACGATACTTCGCATGATCTGCGCCGCGCCCTGGTCCTGCACGATGTAGCCGTCGACTCCGAGCGCGGAGGTCGAGCGGATATACTCGCCGAAGCTCTCAGCCTCGTCGTCGGAAATTATCGTATTCACCGCGAGATAAAGCCTCGCGCCGTAGCTGTGGCAGAGCCGCAGAGCCTCCGCGAGCTCCTCGTCGGAGAAGTTGGCGGCACTGCTGCGCGCGGAGAACCGCTTCCCGCCGACGTAAACGGCGTCAGCTCCCGCCCTGAGAGCGGCGCGGAGAGCCTCGGGACTGCCCGCAGGTGCGAGTATCTCGGGCTTTTGGCTCATATGCTGTCCTTGAGCTGCTTGAGCTTGACCATATTCTCGAGCTGAACTATCTTAGCCTTGAGAGCCTCTATCTCCTTGACAGCGGAGTCGCGCTCGATACGGGTCTTGCCCGCCTCGTCGACGTATTCCTTGGTCTGTGTGCGGATATTTTCGAGGCGCTGATTCGACTTGTTGAGGTCGTCGAGAAGGCTGAGAGCCACCATGATGGAAGCCGTATACGGCGAAGAGCCGCTTCCCGCGTTGACTATCTCGTCTATCTTGGATTCGAGCACTCTCGCGAGCGAGTACACGTAATTCGGCGACTCGGACGTCCTGAGCTTGTACTCCTTTCCGCATATCATGACCTTTACTTCGTTGAGCATTTTTGTATCTTCCTTTCCGCGGCACGCGCCGCACTTATCTTGTCAAAGCTGTATCAGTAGTATCTTTTCAGACCGATGACCTTTCCGAGTATCTCGCACTCGTCGAGGATAATCGGCTCCATGGTGTCATTTTCGGGCTGGAGTCGGTAGCAGCCCTTCTCCTTGTAGAAGCGCTTGACCGTAGCCTCCTCGCCGTCGACGAACGCGACTACGATGTCGCCGTTCTCGGCGTATTCGGTGCGCTGTACGATGACGATATCGCCGTCGAGGATACCGACGTTTATCATGCTCTCGCCGCGCACTCTCAGCGCGAAGAGGTCGTTCGGGTCACACCCGGGAGCCTCGAAGCCGAGGTAGCCCGTGATGTCCTGAACGGCGGTTATCGGCTGACCTGCCGTTACCGTGCCCATTATCGGCACCGACGCCGACGAGCAGTTCGGCAGGCGCAGCGAGCGGTTGAGGCTGTCGGACTTTTCGATGAGACCCTCGTCCACGAGGGCGTTGATGTAGCGGTGAGCCGTGGACGTTGACTTGAAGCCCGCCGCGTCCATTATCTCGCGTACCGACGGCGAAATGCCCTCGCTGAGACGGCTCTTGATGAAGTTGAAAACTTCCAGTTCCTTTTCCTTCGACATCAGCTTTCCTCCTCTGCCAGCTTTTTCAGTATCATTTTGGCTATCTTGTATGCGTCGCCGCAGCCGAGCGTTATCACGAGGTCGCCCGCCTGAGCGTGCTCGCAGACATAGTCGCATATCTGCGCGAAATTGGCGTATTTGCGCTCGTCCGTCCACTCTGCCGCCTCGTCCTGAGGGAACCATATGCAGCCCGGTATCTTCTCCGCGAGGTGGCGTGTGAATATGCCGTAGGTGTTCTTCTCGCGGCTTCCCATGATGTCGGTGAGGACGGCGTGGTCGGGTATCTGCAATACCCTCGCGAAGTCGTCGAGCAGCAGCTTCGTGCGGCTGAACGTGAACGGCTGGAATACCGCCCACACATGGTTGAAGTCCATCTCCATCGCCGCATTCAGCGTAGCCTCGAGCTCTGTCGGGTGGTGGGCGTAGTCGTCGACGACGGTTATGCCCTTCTCGAAGCCGAGCTTCTCGAAGCGGCGCTTGGCTCCGCGAAAGTCCTCGAGCCCCTGCTGTATCGCGGCAAAGTCTGCACCGACGTATCTTGCGGCGGCGACTGCGGCGAGCGAGTTGAGGACGTTGTGTATGCCCGCGACATGGAGCGTTATCGTGCCGAGCTTCTCGCCGCGGTACATCGCGTCATACGTCGTGAGCAGACCGTTCTCGTTCTTTACGTTCTCGGGGTAGTAGTCGCAGGAGCTGTCCCTGCCGAAGGTGATTATCTCCTTGCCCGTGATGCCCTCGAGCGACTTCATCGAGTTCTCGTCCGAGCCGTTGATGATTATGCACTTCGAGGTGTTCTCGTTGAACTTGCGGAACGACTTTATGATGTTATCGAGCGTGCCGAAGTAGTCGAGGTGGTCGGCGTCGATATTGAGAATTACCGATATATCAGGGTAAAACTTGAGAAAGTGGTCCTCGAACTCGCATGACTCGCACACGAGGATATCGCTCGTGCCCGACTTGCCGCTTCCGCCTATGCAGGGGAGCTTTCCGCCGATATACGCGGAGATGTCCACATTCGCGGTGACGAGAATCTGCGTTATCATCGAGGTAGTGGAGGTCTTGCCGTGAGTGCCCGAGACGCATATCGCGTTGTCATACCAACTCGTCACGATGCCGAGGAGGTCGGCGCGCTCGAGCACGGGGACTCCGCTCGCCCTTGCCGCCATGAGCTCGGGGTTGTCAGCCATGATAGCGGCTGTATGCACGATGAGGTCGGCGCCCTCGATGTTCTCGGCACGCTGACCGATGAACACGGGAATGCCCATATTGCGCACGGCGTCGAGGGTCTCGGTCTCGTTGTTGTCCGAGCCCGTGAGGTAGTAGCCCTGCCCGTGGAGTATCTGCGCGAGCGGGTACATACCCGAGCCGCCGATACCAATGAAGTGTATATGCTTCTTGCCTTCAAGAATGTTGAGGATAGTTTTATCCAAGAGTTATCACCTTTTCCGATAAGTTGTTCAGCCGAGGGCGGGGGAGCAGTCCGCCGCCGACAGGTTGACATAATATACCTATTTTATTATTATACTATATTCCGCAGAATATTTCAATAGCAAATTTGAATAAATGTTCTCTTTTTTGATAAAAAATTCATCGCTTTAACGCTTTCACAGTTTACATCAGCGAATATTTTTTTAATTATTTCAAATTAGTATTGCATTTTTTAGATTAATGTGTTATAATAATCAAAAGGCATAAATTTGATGTATAAACGTATCACTTTGGGAGTTTATTTATACATTTAAACAGAAAGAAAATGCCGAAAAGGAGGTAAAAACATGGAAATAACAGATGTAAAAATAAGAAAGATACTATCTGAGGGCAGACTGCGTGCCGTTGTTTCCGTTACTGTTGACGATATGCTCGCTGTTCACGATATCAAGGTCGTACAGGGCGACGAGAGGCTGTTTGTAGCCATGCCGAGCAGGAAGGACGAGAACGGAGTCTTCCGTGACATTATCCATCCGATATCGCCTTCGGCAAGGAAGATGTTCGAGGAGACTATCCTTGAAGCGTACGAGAGGCAGGTCGCGGTAATTGCCGCAGAGGAAGCCTCTGACGAGTCCGCAGAGACTGAGGAATAACATAAAAAGAGCGTCCCGAGGGACGCTCTTTTTTTATTTGGGATCATTATGTGTTTATCATTTCAGGGGCGGACACTTGTGTCGGCTCCGTTTTCATATACCGAGGATCTTCGCGGCTTTGAGGAGGACTATCTGCGTCTTGCCGTCGCGGATAGTGCCGTCCATGACCATTGCCACCGCCTCGGCGAGCGGCATCTTCACCACGTCGAGGAACTCGTCGGGGTCGAGCGACTGCTTCTCGTAGGCGAGCCCGCGCGCGAGGTACATATGCGTTATCTCGGAGTTGTACGCGGGCGTGGGGTACATCTCGCCCATATAGGTGTACTCGGAGCAGGTGCAGCCCGTCTCCTCGAGGAGCTCGCGCCTGCCGCAGAGAGCGTGGTCTTCGCCCTTCTCGAGCTTGCCCGCGGGAGCCTCGAGCGTCACCGTGCGGAAGGGGTAGCGGAACTGCTTCACGAGCAGCACCTCGCCCTTTTCGTTCACCGGGAGCACGCATACTCCGCCGTGGTGGAGCAGTACGTCGCGGATAGCGGTGCTGCCGTTTTCGAGCTCGACGGTGTCGTGGGTGATGGTGAATATCTTCCCCTCGAACATGGTCTCGCTGGTGAGTGTTTTTTCTTCAAGATGCATATGTCATACCTCATTTCTTATCATTGACGCCTCTGATGAAGCTCCGCGTGTAGACCTCGGAGGCTGTCACCTTCTGGAGCGGTTCGTAGTCGTAGCAGTGCGAGCGCTTTATCTCGCGGCGTTTGCGGTCGAGCGGGCACATTATCAGCAGGTACGCGATGAGCAGCAGCGCCGAGCCGAGCGTGATGAACGCTCCCGTGCGCAGTCCCGGAGTGCGGTAGCGGAAGACGATATTATTCGTTCCCGCGTCAGCCTTTACCGCCATGAAGCCGTAGGAGACCTTCTCCACGTCGGCGGGCTTGCCGTTGACCTCCGCTGTCCAGCCCTCGCTGTAGGGTACGCTGAAGAACACCAGCTTCGGCTCGGCGAGCGTTATCTCGGAGGTGAAGCCGTGCGAGTCGTAGGTGAACGAATCGGCGCAGCTTCGCTGTTTCTCGCGGCAGAAGCGCTCGTAGTCCGACTTCGTGAGCTTTGCCGCCTTGTCGGGTGGGAGCTCCGCGATGATGTCGCTGTACTTCTCCGCCTGCTCGTCGCTGAGAATAAGCGCCTTCATCAGCACTCTCTCCCTCGCGGAATCGGACATATCCTCCGCCGCGGATTCGGTCAGGCAGGAATCGTAGGTGAAGCCCATCGGCACGTACAGCGTGTTCTCGTAGACCTCGAAATCGCCCCTTGTGCCGATGTACTCGAAGCCCGACAGATACTTGGTGATATCGGCCTTCGACGCTTCGAGCTCGAACTTCCTGTTCTCGCTCTCGGACGAGGACGGCGGCGTGATACCCGCCTGCATTTCCTCGTATGACCACCCCTCCTCTATCTCGCGGTAGAAGTATTTCACGGAGAGCAGTCCGCGGAGGGTATAGTGCGATATATCGGCGCGCGAGGCGACATCGCGCTGAATGCCTATGCTGTCGTAGAACTCCATTATCGACGTGCTGACGACGCTCTGAAAGCACCGCATACACGGCAGTCCCCACAGCATGGGGTAGTTGTCGCAGTCCTCGGAGATGTCCGCGCGGAAGAAGTTGTCCTCGGACACGCTCTCGTAGACGTTTTCTTTGCCGTTTATCGCGGAATCAATGTATTCGCGCGCGCCCTTGGGAGTGACCGCGCCGTATACCACCACCGCGAGTATGCAGGCTATGCTCGCGAGCGAGGTGCTCACGGTCGATATCCACTCAAACGTGAGCCCTTTTCTGCGCCGCCTGAGCAGGTACGCCGCGAAGATAAGGAATATCACGGCTATCGCGAGCTGTACGCAGAAGTAGATGAAGTCATAGGGGAGCGTGAAGAAGCGCAGCTTGCCGTCCTCCTTCTCGGGAATGAGGGATATCGCGCCGAAGCAGGCGAGCGCCAGCGCCGAGAGCTTTATCGCGGGGGAGAAGTCCGCTCTTTCGTCGTCGAGCGAGACCGCCGTCATCATCGCGAGAATGAGTATCGGCATGAAGAACCAGCGGGCATAGTACGAGGCATTGAACGTGTAGAACATACTGTTGAGTATCGGCACGAACGAGCACACGATACAGAATACGGACACCTTCACCGCCCAGTGTCTGCGGTGGGTGCGGAAGAACGCTATCACGCCGAGCATACCGAACAGCGGGAAGTAGCCTCCCACCGACGACCACTTCGCCTGCTCGCTCTTGAAGAGGTTGGGGCGGGCGGGAGCGTCCGACGGCATGAAGAAGGTCTGTATCACGCGGATAACGCGCGAGGGCTCGCGGAAGAGCACCCAGTCGATGCCCCACAGGCGCTCGTTGACGCGGTAGTTTCCGAGTATCGCCAGCGCCGACGGCAGGAGCACCACGCACGCTATGCCGATACCGACGAGCGCCTCAAACAGCAGCCCGAGGAAGCGGCTCCACGAGGCGCGGAAGTCCCTGCACGGCAGGCGGAAGAAGAAGTACGCGATGAGGAACACTGCCTCGCCCGCGAAGAAGTAGTAGTTGAGCGCCGCCATCACCGCAACTATCACCGCGAACCAGCCTCGGCGGCGGTTGTTGATGTTTTCCTCGAGCGCTATCAGCATCAGCGGGAACAGCGCCGTGACGTCCTGAAAGTGGTTGAAGAAGAGGTTGAACACCTGAAAGCCCGAGAACGAGTACAGCAGCGCGCCGACGAGAGCGGCTTCCTTGCCGCGCACGAAGCGCCGTATGTAGGCGTAGGCGGTCAGCGAGGCGAGCCCGTGCTTGAGCGCGAGCAGGAAGGGTATCGAGTACGGCACGGCTGCCCGCGGGAGTATCGTCGTCAGCCAGAAGAACGGGCTCGCGGCAAGGTAGAACGAGTAGGAGGTGAGCCAGTCCGAGCCGAGGTCGGTGAACCAGTTCCAGCCGAGCTGTCCCGAGCGCACCGCGTCGTTGGAGAGGCTGTAGAAGGGTATCTGCTGGGCGTTGAAGTCGCCGTAGTATATGAAGTAGCCGCGCTCGCATATCATCACGGGCAGCAGCGCGAGCAGCAGCGTGAAGAAGCCGAGCAGAAAGGCTGTGAGGTATCTTTCATTGGTATATCGCGTTTATCTGAGTTCGTGAGTATTCATTCCTGTCCTCCGAATTATTGGCAATACATTTATTATAGCACATATTGGCAAAAAAGAAAAGCGTTTTTTCTGCAATTGCTTCCCACCGAAAGCAGACTGAGCCTTTTGTAAAGACAGAGCGAGCAAAGCGAGCGGCAACGAAATTTGGGTTCAAAGGGACTGCGTCCCTTTGCAGGGTCTGGGACAGAGTCCCAGCGGGTC
>JAUMVH010000042.1 GCA_030530245.1 Ruminococcus sp. | reverse complement strand
CCGACTACTTCAAGTCGGATTACTGGCGGAGGGAGTTCGACTGGCACGTTACTTCTATCCGAGTGATACTTGAAAACGAGGTCTATCTCGGGAAGCTTGTCTACGGGCGGCGAAAAAACGTGTCCATGAAAAGCAAGAAGAAAGGACAGGATAAAGCTCTCCGATGAGGGAATGATAAACGTCGATGTTTACAACACAGGCGACGGCATAACAGCTGCCGACGCTCTTGTTATACAGAAGCTTGACGCGCAGATCTACAAGCTTTCAGACCTCCCGATAATTGAATAAACAGACATCCGAAATGCCGTACTTCATCAACAGGTACGGCATTTTCACTCAGTTCGGAAAAGTGCTAAAAATGCAAGCTTTTGAATATTAAATGTCATTTACACTGCTTTTTATATATGTTAGAATTTAATTGAAGAATAGTGTCGTTAATATATATCAGGAGGTATTGTCATGAGAAAGATCTTTCATAAGAGCACAGCGGCTTTTGTGGGCGCGGTACTGGCTGTGACGCCTATGGCTCAAACAGCTGATGCGTACCGCTCGTCAGCCCTTGCGGCGGACAATACGCTGCTCGCCTTTCCCGGAGCGGTCGGCGGCGGCAAGTATGCTACGGGCGGACGCGGCGGCGAAGTCTATCACGTCACCAACCTCAACGACAGCGGTGCGGGCTCGCTCCGTGATGCTGTCAGCAAGCCGAACCGCATCGTTGTTTTTGACGTCAGTGGTACGATAGAGCTGCAAAGCAACATCGTCTGCACCGATAATATCACGGTCGCGGGACAGACTGCTCCGGGCGGCTCTGGCGTGACTCTCAAGAACTATAAATTCGGCATGGGCGGAGACAACATAATCGTGCGCTACCTCTCCTCGCGCCCCGGAGCTGACAAGTGCACGAGCTCGGGTAACGACGCATGGGGCGGAGCCAAGGGCTCAAACTCCATCATCGACCACTGCTCGCTCGGCTGGACGACCGACGAGCAATGGGGACTCTACTCCAACAACGACCACTACACGGTGCAGTATTCCGTTATAGGTCCCGCAAACTCTTGGGGAGGTCACGTCAAGGGCATACACGGCTTCGGACTCATGATGGGACGCAGCAACCTCACCTTCGACCACAACCTCATCATACATAACGTTTCCCGTAATTTCCGCGGAAAGGTGGTCGGCACCGAGACCGCTGACTTCACGAACAACATAATTTACGACTGGGGCTATCAGACGGCTTACGGTACCATCGGTCACGTCAATTACGTCAACAATACGCTCAAGGCGGGCAACTCCACAACGGGCGGCTACCACTACGTGCAGGTGCAGTCCTCCGATAATTTCATGATATACATGAACGGAAACCGTATCCTCAACAAGGACAATTCCGTGCGGAATGCGGAGAACAACAACTGGTCGGCAATGGAGTACAAGCACAGCGACAAGACCCGCGCAAACACCGAGGTCACCACGCCGTTCACGATAATGTGGAACGGCGAGAACATATCGACAGCGACTACCTGCGAGAGCGCCGCCGATTCCTACGAGCACGTCATAAGCTTTGCGGGAAACGGTATCTCTCCCGACAAGCGCACGAAGATAGACCGCCAGTGCGCCGATGAGACCAAAAACGGCACGGGACAGTGCAGCGGCACCGAGGCTTACGACTCCTCGCAGTCGGGACTGGATAAGTACAATATCAAGTGCGGAGTTGTTTACGAGTATCCGTCGGCTGTGACCAAAAAGGAGATAGCCGACGCCGACAACGACGGCATGGACGATAGCTGGGAGCTCGCAAGAGGGCTCGATCCCAATGACCCGTCCGACTACAAGGGCGACTACTGCGGCGATGGCTACATGAACATCGAGTACTACATCAACGACCTCACCGTCGATTCCTTCCCCGCGGGCGTTGTGGAGCTCTCCCCCGAGGTCAGCCCCGTGACTCCCGACCCTATAACGGGCACTCTCATCAGCAGCGTTGAAGTCCTCGATACGGCTTATTACAAGAGCTGGGGAGTCGATACCTCCCTCGGGCTCGGCGACGCTGTTTTCGGCGACAGAACTGCCGAAAAGTGCGCGGTATCGGAGCTCCCGACGAAGCTCAGCGGTGCGGAGCTCGTGCTCACCCCCTGCGACGCAAAGGCTTCCTCGAAGCAGCAGGCGGAGCTCACCGCCGCACAGGATATCACGCTGTACGTCGGCTTCGACGAGAGAGTGACTGCTGCTCCCGACTGGGCGGCGGGCTGGAACAAGGACAGCGCGGTGCTGAAAACCTCAAACGGCGTGACCTTCGTGCTATACTCCAAGGAGGTCAGGGCGGGCGGGTCCGTGACGCTCGGCGCGAACGGGCAGTCGGCGGGCTGTATGAACTACATCGTGCTTGCCACAGCGGGCTCTGCGGCACCGCTCGGAGGAGATGTCAACGCCGACGGCGAATTCGGAGCCGCAGACCTTGTGCTGCTGCAAAAATGGCTGCTCGGCTCGCCCGATTCGCAGCTTGCCGACTGGCAGGCGGGCGATCTGTGCAAAGATGACAGACTCGATTCTTTTGACCTCGTACTTATGAGACGGAAACTATTAAATGTCTGAATACAGAAGGAGGACGGATATGGGTAACAAGATCAAAAAGCAGCTCAGTATTATTATGTCCTTGCTGTTGGTGTTGGGCTTTGTGCTGCCATTCGGTTTTAGCTCAGACCTCAGAGCGCTTGCGGTATCGGCCGATCATCCCGCACAGCTGATGAACATCGTGACAAAGGACGGCTCCAAGGCATTGAAGGAAAACGGGACATCCGACGGCTCGGCGCTCTCTGTGGCAGAGCTCGGCGGCGACCTTTCCCCTGCGTGGCGTTTCGACCGCGTGGATCAGGACTCGAACGGCACCTTCTTCAAGATAGTCAACGCGCAGTCGGGCAGGCTGCTGACTCCTCAGAATTACAATGCGAGCAGCGGTGCGAGAGTCATCGTTTACGGAAGCGAATCCGCCAAGTCCCAGCACTGGTATGTCATTCCTGTCAGCACCGACCGCCTCGGAAATTCGCTGTACTACAAAATAGTGAACTATGCAGATACGAGCCTCGCCCTCACACAGAGCAGCGGCGGCATTTCGCTTTCGACGTATACGGGAGCGGATTCGCAGCTGTGGCTGCTCAACTGTGACGGCTTGCAGGGCTTTGCGGGCTACTGCTCCGATGACGCGACGGGCAAGATAAAAGCGGGAAATATCGGCGGACTCTTCGGCGAAACGGTCGAGGCTTCCACCTTTGACGAGCTGAAAAAATATGCCACCTCCGATACGCCGTATACTATCATCGTCACAAAGAATATCAGCGTCACCGAGCTGAATATGAACGGCGAGAGATATATGTGCAGCGCGGGACGTATCTACGTCCACAACAACAAGACCATCATCGGCAGCTACAGCGCGCATACTCTTTTCAACGTCCAGTTCTGCACATCGTCCAAGCTCGGGACAGGCAACAATATCATAATCAAAAACTTTGATATGCAGCACGACGCCGAGTCCAACAACAACGATTCTATCGTCTGCTATTTCGGCTCGGGCGAGAACATATGGGTGGACCACGTCACATTTACGGGTCACAACGGCTACGGCTACGCTCCCAAAACGGGAAAGGTCGACGAGGACAAGTTCCTCGCCTGCTGCTATGACGCGGACTATTGCACAGTCTCGGATTGCAGCTTCGGAGCTCACAAGTACGGTCTCATACTCGGCTATCCCGCGGACGGCGCGAACGAAAAAGCCAAGTACGACAATTTCCCGAGAATGTCGCTCATCTCCAACAAGTTCAGCGACACCAACACAAGAGGTCCCGGACTCATGCGCTGGGGATATTACCACTCGCTCAACAACTATGTAAACAAGTTCAGTATGGCTTATACCGTCATTTCAAACTGCAAGATATACGCCGAGAACTGCGTTTACGAAAACGGCGGCAACGTCATCTGCGACTGGGATAAGATGACCTATGCGGGCTCTTATTCGGAGTCGGGCTCGGTATTCTCAAACTGCAAGAGAACAAAGCAGGGCGGCGATTCCAACAGCACCGCCACAGCCTGCAGCTGGCGTCCCTCCTCCAACTACAGATATACAGCTCTCACAGCAAACGACGCCAAAAACTACTGCAACGCCTACAGCGGCTGCCAGAAGGATAAGGGGAATATAATGTATCTGCGCTACTCGTCAAAGGGCGTGCCGAGCGCAGGTTATTCGGAAGCTCCGAGCGGACCCTCTGCTGCCGAGTTTACAGACGGCTCGCTGTATATGATAAAAAATGTCAACAGCGGACTGTATATGGAGGTCACGGGCGGAGCAGCGAAAAGCGGCACCAATGTCCAGCAGTGGGGACAGGACGGCGCACGCCGCCATAACACGTGGAAGCTCGTATCGGCGGGCGACGGCTACTATTATATTTATTCCTGCCTCGGAGATATGGGCGCCTTTGCTCTCGGTCTTGCCGAGGAAAAGGCTGTTAACGGCGTCAACATCGGAATTTACGATCTCAGCGGAAGCAAGGCTCAGCAGTTTATGTTCACCTCCAACGGCGACGGAAGCTATAAGATACGCACAAGAGCTTCAGCCGAAAACTCGGCGGTCGAGATAAAGGATGCGGGCACCTCGTCGGGCGATAATGTTCAGCAGTGGGAGATAAACGGCGCGAGCTGTCAGGACTGGGTGCTTGAACCCGCTGTTCTCCCGATAGACGGAGCTCTGGCAAGGGAGCTCAGAGTATCGGACACAGCCAATTCCGCCGCATGGAACATCTCCGCAAATGCAGCGGTCGGGGACAAGGTCTACGGGGACCGCGACTTCACATTTACGGAGCTTCCCGAAATGCTTATCGGCTCAGAGCGCATAATTACCGCCTGCGATTCAAAAAATACGGATTCGGAGCTTGCCGCGTTTACTGCCGCGGAAGGCGTTACCGTGTATGTTGCCGTAGACGAAAGAGTGACAAATACTCCCGCTTGGCTGACAGGCTACAGCGCCGCAGATGAGAAGATAACAGCCTCAAACGGCGTAACATACAGCGTTTTCGCTCTGGAAGCCGAACAGGGCAAGAGCATTGTTCTCGGCACGAACGGACAGTCGTCGGGCTGTGTGAATTATTCCGTTTTTGTGCAGAAGAAAGCGGAAAAGGTGAAAGGCGACGTAAATGCAGACGGCGAGCTGAGCGTTGCAGACCTCGTGCTCGTTCAAAAGTGGCTGCTTGCAGTGCCCGAAACCGAGCTTGCAGATTGGCAGGCAGGCGACCTCTGCGAGGACGGACGGCTCGACACCTTCGACCTCTGCCTGATGAGGAGCAGCCTTGTCGCAAATCAATAAAAATAAACCTGCCTGTTGCGCAAACAGGCAGGTTTTCATTTATTGCCGCTGCGGCGGGATTCGCTCGGAGAGGCGCCGCACTCCCGCCTGAACTGCCTTGCGAAGTGCTCGCAGCTTCGGCAGCCGCACTGCACGCCGATGTCGTGGAGGGACATATCGGTCGTGAGCAGCGCTTTTGCGTACCTGATAACTGTTGATTAGCTGCGCGAAATATGGTACAATTAAGTAACGTTCCCCGATAAAGAGAGCAGAAAAAGTCGGGACAGGAACGCCCTGATGTGATATACTGTAATTACAGCGGAAGGAGTTGAACGCAATGCAGGGTTGGATAGACGGATTTCAGGAGTCGATAGAGTATATCGAGCAGAATCTTACCGAGGCGCTTGATACCGAGGATATCGCAGCGAAAGCCGCACTTTCATCGTTCTATTATCAGCGCATATTCGGAGCACTTTGCGGTATGACTGTCGGCGAGTACATTCGCGCGCGCAGAATGACGCTCGCAGCACAGGAGCTTGCAAATTCCGACGAAAAGGTCATAGACATTGCATTGAGGTACGGCTATGACTCTCCCGACAGCTTTGCAAAGGCGTTTCAGCGTTTCCACGGTATCACGCCGTCGCAGGCACGTGAGGCGGGCGCACCGCTTCGTTCGCTTGCTCCGCTGCATATCAAGATCACAATGGAGGGCGGAAATATGTTAGATTACAAAATCGTTGAAAAGGCACCGTTTACACTTGTCGGCATCAAAAGGAGATTTGACTGCGAGACCGGCTACAAGGAAGTACCGAAGTTCTGGGGCGAGTGGATGTCGGATATGAAGGGCTTGAAGGGAATGTTCGGCGTTTGCTCGGACATGGACGGCAAGACCTTCGACTACTGGATAGCCGACCTGTACCAGCCGTGGGAGGATATCCCCGAGGGCTGCTGCACATATCAGGTCGCGGGCGGACTGTGGGCGCTGTTCCCGTGCAAGGGAGCTTTGCCCGAGAGTATGCAGAAGGTCAATACGCAGATATGGTCGGAGTGGCTTCCCTCTCTGAAGGGCTACGAGCTGGCGGGCAATTACTCGCTGGAGTTCTATCTGCCGCCTGCGGAGGACCCTGCCGAGACAGTCAGCTATATCGCTGTCCCACTGAAAAAGCTGTAAAAATGATAAACAGCCCGAAAGCGGTCACATCAGGACTGCCTTCGGGCTGTCTGCTGTTGTAACGGGAGATAGATACGCGTATGGAAAAAAATTCGTTTTTCCTCTTGACTTTTTCCGAAATTAGTTGTATAATGGTCTTTTCCACAGGACAGTGCGCCGTGGAAATAAAGACTACAGGAGGAAAATGTTATGAAGAATATGCTGAATTTCAAAAACTTTACAGCAGACGAACTTATGAAGATACTCGAGACTGCGCTTGACATGAAAAAGGAACCTGCCAAGTATGCGGACGCCCTGAAAGGCAGAAAGCTGTACACGCTTTTTGAAAAGACTTCGACACGTACCTTCCTCTCGTTCACTACAGGTATCACCGAGCTCGGCGGAACGTACTACAACCAGCTCTGGAAGGATTCAAACTTTGTGCTCGGCGAGCCTGTTTCGGAGATAAAGTATGTCGGCAGGAATGTCGATATCATCATGGCGCGTCTGATAAAGAACGAGACCGTCGAGCTCTTCGGCGCGAACAGCCTCGTACCCTTTATCAACGGCTGCGACAACTCATACCACCCCTGCCAGATTCTCGCCGACGCGCTCACTATCATCGAGAAGTTCGGCAGCCTCGACGTCGACCTTATGTATATCGGCGCGAAAAACAACGTCTTCAACTCGCTTGTCGAGTTCTTCGCAAAGATGAAAAGGGGAACGCTATACGGTCTCACACCGCTCGTGAACAACACAGCGTGCGGAAGCGACTTCTACGAGGAAGCCAAGGCTACGGGCCACTATGTGGAGCTCGACCCTGCAATGTCCATGGCTGAGGCTAAGATATACGCGAAGAAGATGCAGGCCATCTACACTGACACGTGGGTGGATATGGAATTTTTCAACGACCCCGCACATCAGAAGCAGAAGGAGGAAACGCTCGCGAAGATGATGCCCTATCAGGTGAACGACGAGTTCCTCGAGGGCTCGGAGGCGCTCGTATTCCACGATATGCCTATCCACACGGGCTTTGAGATATCCGAGAGCGTCGAGATGAAGCATATGGAGACTATCCTTGACGAAGCCGAGAACAGGCGCCACGCCGAGAAGGCGGTAATGCTCTACCTGCTCACAATGTGCTGATAATACCGAGTTACAGACCTGCGGAGACGATGCTCTCCGCGGGTCTTTTTGCGTGCGGAGTTGGTTTTGTCCACCAAAACTTCAAAAAATGGGTTTAGCTATCGGCGGATTTGTTATATGATAAATGGTAGAATAATTTTACAGAGACAAGCAGCAGGCTTTAAGGAGGAATCGGTCATGGACAGAATAAAGACGCTGAGATCGGCGCTTGCGGGCGTGCTCGCGGGAACAGTGGTGTTCTCGGCGGCGGCACCGGCAGGCACCTACATTCGGCAGGACACGGCGGTCGCGCTCGACCCTGTCCCGTACTATTACCACGGCACTTTCGAGGAGGACACCGACGGCTGGACAGGCAGAGGCGGAGCTTCCGTTGACTTGAGCGATAATGCCTACCTCGGCGAAAAGGCGCTCACGGTCACGGGCAGGAGCAGCGCGTGGAACGGCGCTCAGAAGGCTTTGAGCGGGGCTACGTTCAACGCGGGAACGGCGTACAGCTTCAACGCGGCAGTTTCGGGCTCGGGCACGATGATGCTCTCGCTGCAATATACCGACGCTTCGGGCAAGACCGTCTATGACCACATTGCGAGCGGTCGGGCGACGGGAGATTACATAATGCTCACGAATACCGCCTACACATTCCCCGAGGGCTCGGACTTCATACTCTACATCGAGACCGAGGACGGAACGGCTGACTTCACCATAGATGAGGTCACCATTGCGGCGGAGGGCACTCGTGCTGAAGCTCCCTACAAGACGATAATCGGCGATTTCAACGGCGACGAGCGGGTCGACACCTTCGACCTCATTGCCGCAAGAAAGGCTCTGCTCAGCTATACGGGGGGCTCGACTGCGGGCATCAGTATGGACATCGCAGATGTCGACGGAGACGGTGAATTCGCGGTCAATGACCTCGTTGTCCTCGCTAAATTCGTCCTCGGGCAGACGAACAGCTTCCCGCGGGAAACGATGACTACCACCACCACCGCGACTACAGCTCCCGCGACGACCACTACCACCCCTGCCAACACAGACTATATGGCAAGCATACGCGACAAGGTGACGGCGAGCGTACCTGCCTCCGCGATGCAGAAGGCGGAGGGCACTGTCGAGCACATCACGTATTTCTCGAAGAAGGCGAACCGCAACAAGGGCGCGAACGTATGGCTCCCGCCGAACTACGACGCGAGCAGTCAGTACCCTGTCTTCTACGTCAACCACGGCTACGGCGGCGACGAGTCGTCCATGCTGAATGGTATGGGTATCCGCGAGATAGCCACCACCCTCATCAAGAGCGGCGAGGCTGTGCCGATGATAATCGTCTTCACGAACCAGTACACCGACCCTCAGCACGAGAAGCAGACGGGCAACGGTCAGGCGGACGTCCCCGGCTATGACAACTTCGTCGAGGACCTCCCCGACAGTCTCATGCCATATATCGAGTCGCACTACCCCGTCAAGACGGGGCGCGAGAATACGGCGATAGCGGGCTTCTCAATGGGCGGCAGAGAGGCGCTCTACATCGGAATGAAGTGCTGCGACAAGATAGGCTATATCGGCGGAGGAGCGCCCGCTCCCGGAATATTCCCGACGCGCGACCAGTTCATGGACCACCCCGGCGTCATGAGCAAGGACGAGATACGCATCGACCCGCCGTACTCGCCGTATCTGCTGATGATAGCGGGCGGAACGAACGACGGCATGGTCGGCGACTACCCGAAGCAGTACAGCGACCTCTTCACTCAGCACGGCACGGAGAACATCTTCCTGTCCGTCCCCGGGGGAGGTCACGACAGCAGCACGGTCACACCGCTGATGTACAACTTCATCAGATTCATATTCAAGGCGTAACAGCGAAAAAAGTCCGTACTATGTACGGACTTTTTGTTCGTTATCCATCTTGTACAGCTGAGCGCACTGCACGAACTTTCCCGAGAAAGATGTGCCCTCGCTCCTGTCAAACAGCATACGGCAGATATTGAGGACAACGCTGTATTTCTTCGTATTTCGGGTGTTCATGCATTTGGCGAACTCGGCGGTGACGTCGTGCGGCACCTTCACCTCGTCGAGGTAGGACAGCGCCTCCATCAGCAGGTGCGAGCTGTGGGAGCTTGCCGTGAGCTTTAGGAGCATCGCGGCGGCAGCCTTTATGATACGGTTCTCCGCGCGGTCGGGAGTGAACACGTCGTGCCGCACGTAGATGCGCTCGCGGTGGACGAGGTTGCGGCGGATATTCTCGGAGAAGAGGATAGTTCCGTGGACGGTGTTCATATTCTCCTCGCGGCTGGTATAGGTCGAGAGCACGCCGCTTTTGATTATCTTCATCGTCTCGCCCGCGAACAGGGCTATGAGGAATTCCATGAAGTTCACCTCGGGGTCGAAGCCCGACGGACCGAACGAAGCTCCGCACCGCCTGCAAAGCTCGGTGCACAGGGCTTTTCTCGCGTCCGCAGTCCCGTCGTCGGTGCGCGGCAGTATCTCGATGAGCGTGCCGTCGGCGAGGCAGACAAATCCGCAGTAGGAGCCTGCCGTGAAGCGGCTTCTGCCGCCTGTGCGGCTGACGGTAACGGCGTCCCTGCCGTCGGCGGCGCAGACCTCGGCAAACTCGCCGAGCATTGCGGAAAGCTCGCCGTTTTCGGGTGAGAGCTCGGCGATGGTATCATTGGCTGATACGCAAATGAGTCTGTTGTACATTGTATTCTCCGTTCATTTGGCAGCAATCATTTGTAGATATTGATGAAGTGCTCCTTGTGCCATTTTCTTGGGTCGCCGAGGCGATAGAGCTTCTGCCCCGAATCGAACTGCTTGATGTACTTCGGGGTTATGCACTCGATGAAGGCGTTGTCGTCGTTGAGTATGAGCCTTATCCTCTCGTAGTCGTCGTAGAAGTTCTCCTGCAAAAGCGGTATTATCTTCGTGGAGAAGACGTCCCGCAGTTCGCCGAGCGTACTGATGCAGCCCTTGCTGCCCATAAAGTAGGCGTGACCGATAGCGTGCTCGCGGTCGTAGTAGTACTCGATACGCTCATTCAGCGCGGTGAGCAGCTCGCGGAGGTCGACGCCCTCGCAGTCCCCGAGCAGTGAGGGCTGAGGCATCATCTCGATGAAGTCGAATCTTCGTCTCAGCGCGGTGTCGAGCATGGCGATAGAGCGGTCGGCGGTGTTCATCGTGCCGAGGATATAGAGGTTCGCGGGCACTGAAAACTCGGTCTGCGAATACGGGAGAATGACCGATGTGCCGCGCTTTGACTCCTCGATGAGGGTGATGAGCTCGCCGAAAATGCGCGAGATGTTGCCGCGGTTTATCTCGTCGATGACGGCGACGAAGTTCATATTCGGGCTCTTTGCAGCCTTCTCGCAGAGCACCTTGAAAACGCCGTTGTACGGGCGGTAGATGACGGTAGTATCGGCGTGGGCGATGTTGGTATCGTTGCCGTATCTGTCGACGACAACGGGGCGTATGCCCTCGACGAATTCCTCGTAGCTGAGCGACTGGTGGAAGGTCGTGAAGCGTATCTGTCCCGCGGCGGTATACTCGTCGAATCTCGCCCTTATCGCGGAGTAGTCCTCGCTCTTGGGGAGCTTCCTGCGCTCGATGAGCTCGACGGCGTACCTCACGACGTTGTAGGTCTTGCCTGTGCCCGGAGGTCCGTATAGTATCTGATTGAGGGGAGCGTCGAATTTCGCGAACTGCTGCCCCCGTTCGGGCTGTGCCGACTGTGCGGACTCGTCCTGCGCGGCGGGCTTGTCCTTGTCGCGGAGGAGCTCCCACGACATGACGTCGAAAACGCGCATATTCTTGAACTTGAAATTGCTGTTGCGGTAGTCGAGTATTTTGCGGCAGTTGGGGATATACTGCTTCAGGTCGCCCGTGTCGCCGAGCTCGAGCCCGATAGCCCTGAATACGAGCGAGTCGGTGAGGCTCTCGCCGAGAATGGGGAAGGTGAACGGCTTGAGGCAGTGGAGTATCCTCGAGAGCATGAACACAGGCAGTCCCGAGCCCTTCTTCTGCGAATCGAGCATCTGCTGAACGGTATCATACAGCTTCTCGTCTATCTCGAGTCCCGAGAGGTTTATGCACATCTTGAAGAAGAACTGTATCGCCTCGGCGTCGACGGCGGAGGGCTTAGCCTCGTAGGAAAACGGCGACGTGAGGAAGCCGAGCTCCTGCTTGCCGACGCTGTGACCGAAGAGCTTCATCGAGTCCTTGCTCCATATCCTCTCGACGGTCGTATCGAGCAGGAACTTGTCGTTGTGCAGGAGGTGGCTGCGCTGAATCAGCGGCTTCCACTCCTCCTTGCCGCTCGTCCACACGCCGAGCGAGAGGTAGTACAGCAGGTCGAGGTCGTTGTGGTCGATGACCGTTATCCTTTTCAGCTTCGCGTAGTACTCCACCGCCTTGCGGACGGAGCGGTAGGTGCCGTCGAATTCGTTGGGGAGCACCTCGTTTTTGCGCCTGAGCTCGTCTATGATAATAGCTTTATCCATAATGCACGGCTGCCTTTCAATAGTATCATACGGTAATTGTACCATGCCTACAAACAAAAGTCAACAGATTCGCGCATTTTTGCGCATAGACCACAAAGGAAAGGAGCTTTTATTGTCGCATATCCCTTTCGGCGGCTTGAATGTGCGCGTGAAATGTGGTACAATTAGATATATCCGCAAAAGTTGATAATTATTTTATATTTAGATGTTAGAGTTACAGCGGAAGGAAGTGAGCGTATGTACAAGATACTTGTAGCCGACGACGAAAAGGACGTGGTGAGCCTGCTAAAAGACTACCTCGAGCTCAAGGGCTACTGCGTATTCACGGCGTATAACGGGGCAGAGGCGATAGAAGCCGCCTCGAAGGCTCCCGACCTGATATTGCTCGACGTGAATATGCCCGAGGCAGACGGCTTCGAGGTCTGCGCGCGTCTGCGTGACCATATCAGCTGCCCGATACTCTTCCTCACCGCGCGCATAGAGGATGAGGACAAGATAAAGGGCTTTGCCGCGGGCGGCGACGACTACATTATCAAGCCGTTCTCGCTCGACGAGCTCGGCGCGAGGATAGCCGCTCACATACGCCGCGACCACAGGGCGGCGGCTTCCGCGAATGTGCGGTTTTACGGCAATATCGTCATCAACTACACCGAGAAGACGGTGTCCTGCGGCGACGAGCAGATAGAGCTCACGAAGAAGGAATACGGCATAATCGAGCTGCTCTCGCTCAATACGGGGCAGGTCTTCGACAAGGAGCGCATATACGAGAAGATATGGGGCTACGACGCCGAGGGCGACAGCTCCGTCATCGCCGAGCATATCCGCAGGATAAGGGCGAAGCTCGGCAGATACGGCGAGGAACAGCACCTCGGCACGGTATGGGGAATGGGGTACAAATGGATAAAATGAAAAGCCTGCGGGGCTCATTTATAAGGTATCTGATACCGAGCTGCGTGGTATGCGCAGTCGGAGCCGTCGCCATCGAGGCGCTGACGACATATTTGCAGCACTGGTACCTGAACAGGATATGGGGCTCCTACGATTCGCTCGTGACGGAGGCTCCCGACAATATGCTGCCCTATGACCTGCTCTATTATGCGAGGGTGGTGCTGGTGCCGATATGGGCGGTCTTATGCCTGCTGTTCACGGCGAGGGTGTTCTACCGCAGGGAGATAAAGGCTCCCGTGGACGTGCTCACGCGGGCGTCGGAGCGCATACTCGGCGACGACCTCGATTTCAGCGTCGAGTGCGATTCGCGCAACGAGCTCGGGGCGCTGTGCGGCTCGTTCGAGGAGATGAGGAAGAACCTCTACGACAGCAACTACAGGCTGTGGAAGTCGCTCGAGGAGCGCAAACGGCTCAACTCTGCCTTCTCGCACGACCTGCGCACGCCCATCACCGTGCTCAAGGGCTATATGGAGCTGATGGAGCAGTACGACGGCGAGCTCAGCCCCGAGAAGCAGTCGGAGATACTGGCGAAGATGTCGGGGCAGGTCGGCAGGCTCGAGCACTACACCGAGAAGATGAGCAGCCTCCACAAGCTCGAGGACATTATCCCCGACGTGAGCGGAGTCGGCTTCGGTACGCTCTGTGCGCAGCTCGGCGAGAGCGGCAGGCTGCTCTGCGGGGACGAGAGGTTCTCTTTCGCCGCGGAGGGCGACGCGAGAGCTGTGCTCTATACGGACACGGAGCTCATAATGCAGGTGTTCATGAACCTCGTCTCGAACGCGCAGAGGTACGCGGCGAGCCGTGTGGAGTGCGCCGCCCGCCTGACGGACGGGGAGCTGCTCCTCACCGTCTCCGACGACGGCTGCGGCTTCTCCGAGGAAGCCCTGCGCAAGGCGTGGCAGCCCTTCTACCGTGCCGACAACGAGAACGACAGGGAGCATTTCGGGCTCGGGTTGTACATTTGCCACCTGCTCTGTCGCAAGGCGGGCGGCAGCATAGCCGTCGGGAACGGCGAAAGCGGCGGCGGAACAGTCACCGCGAGGTTCTCAAAAAACATTTCCGAAAACAGATAAATAGTTGATAATTGTGCTTTATGATAATGACATGATAAATATTGGCGTGCTACCCTTAGCGGAAAATGCGGGCTACCGTGCCGTAAACTAACGGCGCATATTCGGTAACCTGCGAAACCGCCAAAGGGGGCTCCCCTTTGCGTGCTATCCTTAACGGAACTTTATTAAATTCATATGTAACCCGAGGGCATAATGTCCTCGGGTTTCTTCATTTTAGCAAGCTGTCTGTGCAAACGACTTGTTTTCGGACGGCTTTAGAATCGGTGCAGGCTCATGAATAGTCTGAAACGTGTAGCGTATCAGTATCGTGTTACCACAAGTCCGTGAATATTTCTCAGGCTTCTCATAGACTTCAATGCGTGATATGAACGCTCTGAGCACTTCTGGAGTAACCTCTTTCAGTTCAATGTTAACCTTCGCCTTTTCGATGAAGTCAAGCACGTATTTCTCCTGTAAGCTCATATTGTCGAGCTGATTAGAGAGCTCAGCAAGTTCAGTTTTCAGTTCTGACTGCTCCTTTTCGTAGCCTGCTGCAAGGCTGTCGTAACGCTCAGGAGTTATCCTGCCTGTCACTCTATCTTCATATAGACAGCGTATAATGTTGTCAAGCTCCTTGTTACGTTTTTCCAGCTTTGATTTCTTCTGCTCTGACTCTTTTCGGAGTTTCTGAGCTTCCTTTTCACCGTTCTGCATTGCCATTTCATAGAACTGCTGTGGATGCTCACGTGCAAGTAACGTTATTTTTTTGAGTTCCGCGAGAACTACCGCATCCAGTTCCATCGCTTTTATGTGATGAATGGAACAATAACCGCCGCCTTTAGTCTGATAACCACCACATTCATAAAAATTGTGATCTGGCTTGATATGTTTTCCACGGTGCAAGTACAGCTTCATACCACAGTCAGCGCAATAAAGGTAGCCTGCGTATTTATCAGTATTGCCTTGTATGTCAGGTCTCTTTCGTCCCTCGTAGTGCTTCTGAACAAGTGCGAACAATTCACGGCTCACTATCGGTTCATGCGTATTTTCAAAGATAAGTATATTTTCAGGATCATTCTTGATACGCTTTTTCAGCTTGTTGGACTTGCTGTATGTCTGAAAGTTCACAGTATCTCCGCAATACACACGATTGGACAGCATATCTCTGACTGTACTTTGCGTCCAAAGGTATGGATGTTCAAGGTCAGGGTGCTTGCTTTTCGTTCCTTTGGTGTGAAACTCATAAACACCTGGGCTCTCAATTTCGTGCTCTTCAAGGTATCTGCATATCGCTCTCGTTCCCTTGCCGTCTGCACATAGTTCATATATCTTCCGCACTACAGGCGCGGCGATAGGATCAGGGATAAGCTGTTTTGTATTATCGGGATTCTTCATATATCCGTATGGAATCGAAGTTCCGATACGCTCTCCGCGCTCACCCTTTGCCTTGAATACTGCACGTATCTTCTTCGATGTATCTCTGGCATAAAAGTCATTGAAATAGTTCTTTATGCCCGACATTTCGTTGAATCCATTCGCACTGTCAACACCGTCAGTCACCGCAATGAAGCGGATATCGTAAGCAGGGAACACGATCTCCATGAGTTTGTCGGTCTCCAAATGGTCTCTGCCGAGGCGGCTTTGGTCTTTTACAATGACTGTTCCGACAAGCCCGTCCTCAACATCTTTCAGCATACGAACGTACTCAGGTCTGTTCTTATTCACGCCGCTGAAGCCATCGTCGACGTAGAACTGGCAATTATGAAAGCCGTTACGTTCTGCATACTCACTTAGCATTTTCTTCTGATTTTCGATGGACAGTGACTCTCCCTCGCGTGCATCTTCCTGTGAAAGTCGGCAATATAAAGCTGTAATTAAATCATTGTTTGGTTTCATAAATCCTCCTTCTCTGGAAACCAAACCGAATAGGACTCTGTTGGTGTACCTTTGCGGTACACCAACAGTATACTCCTACTCGGCTCAAAAGTCCAGTAAAAATTTTGTTAACTTACTTTCACAAGATAGCGGAGCCTGTCCTCTACGGTCACATCTGTGTCAGT
>JAUMVH010000260.1 GCA_030530245.1 Ruminococcus sp. | reverse complement strand
CCTCCGACTACGCCGTGGACAAGCTCTGCGCGGAGTACGGCGTGCACTACTGCACCGAAAACGGCGCTTATGCCGACCTCGTCTCCCTGCGCGGGCTCGTGGACAGGCTCCGCGCCGAGATAGAGAGCGAGGGCATGACCGACCTGCTCGAAAACATCGAAATGCCGCTGACGGAGGTGCTCGCCTCGATGGAGCACTTCGGCGTGAACATCGACAGGCAGGGCGTCCGCGACTTCGGCACCATGCTCTCGGAGCAGATAGAGGAAACGCAGAAGATGATATACGACGACGCGGGACACGAGTTCAACATCTCATCGCCGAAGCAGCTCGGGACGGTGCTGTTCGAGGAGCTCGGCTTGCCCGCGAAGAAAAAGACGAAGAGCGGCTACTCCACGAACGCGGACGTGCTCGAGGAGCTCCGAAATTATTCGCCGATAGTGGACAGTGTGCTGAAATACCGCCAGTACACCAAGCTGAGCTCCACCTACGTCGAGGGCTTGCTCGACAAGGTCGCGGAGGACGGACGCATACACACCTGCTTCCGACAGACCGAGACGAGGACGGGACGTATCTCGTCCACGGAGCCGAACGTGCAGAATATACCCGTCCGCACGGAGCTCGGCTCGCAGATGAGGAAATTCTTCACGGCAGGGGAGGGCAGAACGCTCGTCGACGCCGACTACAGCCAGATAGAGCTGCGCGTAATGGCGCACCTCTGCGGCGACAAGAATATGATAGAGGCGTTCAACTCGGGCGAGGACATACACACCTCGACAGCCGCGCAGGTCTTTGATATGCCGCTCATCATGGTGACTCCCGAGATGAGAAGCGCCGCCAAAGCCGTAAATTTCGGCATAATCTACGGTATCGGAGCCTTCTCGCTCTCGAAGGATATCGGCACCTCGGTCGCGCAGGCGAAGAAGTACATCGCGGACTACCTCGCGAAGTACCCGAAGGTAAACGAGTTCATGGAGCGCACCGTCGACGACGCGATGAAGACGGGCGCAGTCTCCACGATGTTCGGGCGCAGGAGGCGTATCCCCGAGCTACAGTCCTCGAACAAGATGTTACAGGCGGCGGGCAAGCGCATTGCGATGAACACGCCTGTTCAGGGTACAGCCGCCGACCTCATAAAGATAGCGATGATAAACGTGTATCGCCGACTCAAGGCGGAAAAGCTCAATGCCGAGCTGATATTGCAGGTGCACGACGAGCTCATCATCGAGTCCGACCTCGCGTGCGCAGACCGTGCCGCCGAGATACTCCGCGAGGAGATGCAGGGCGTGTACGATATGAAGGTGCCGCTCGCGGTGGACGTCCACACGGGCGAGAGCTGGTTCGACGCGAAGGGCTGAGGTGCGCAATGATAGTGAACTGCACGAAATACAGCGAAAAGGACTTCGAGTTCATGAGCGGGCTCGAGAAGTTCAGGCTGAAGGTCAGCCCGAAAAAGGTGATATCGCTCATCATCGACGTCCTGATAGTGATATGGGGCACCTGTATGCTCAACTCGGTGCGGGGCGCGGAGCGAAGCCTGCTCGGGCTGCTGACGTACCTTATCGCGATAATGATAGTCGTGAACTCGATACAGTCCCTCTACAGCTTCTTCACCCGCAAAAAGCGGCGGACGCAGAGCTGGATAAAGGGTGCCGACATCGGGACGCCAAGGCTCATGGAGTTCGGCGTCAGCAGCGTGACCGTGACCGTCTCAAAGGACGGTATAACGACGAAAACGACGTACGGCTACGAGCTGATAAAGTCCTACATCTCGACCGAGGACTGCCTCTACGTCATATGCAACAGGAGCGGCTCGGAGATATTCATGATACTCCATGACGACAGCTACACCGAGGGCTCGAAGGCGGAGCTCACGGAGCTGCTGAGAGGTCACGGAGCTGCGGAGGAGAGGGCTTGACGGTATGGAAATAATAAGAGTCGGAAGCGACCTGTCCGCGGACATATTTGAAGCGATGTCGGCGCTCGACAAGAGCTGCTTCGGAGGCTACGGCTGGTCAGCCAAGGCTTTTCTGGACACGGCGGAGCGCGAGGGCGGAGTAGTCCTTGCAGCGTTTTGCGACGACGTTTTTGCGGGGCTCTTTGCGGGCTTTACCGCAGGAGATACGGGCGAGGTGCTGACTATCGCCACCGTTCCCGAGCAGCGCAGAAAGGGTATCGCACGGACGCTTCTTGCGGAGTTCCTGTCGCTTGTCCCCGATGGGGTGGAGACAGTTGCGCTCGAGGTGCGGCAGTCGAACGCCGCCGCGATAGCCCTGTACGAGAGCTTCGGCTTCGTGAAGGAGGGTGTCCGCAGGCGCTTCTACCGCGACCCAGTCGAGGACGCGGACATTATGGTGAAGAGCCTGCGCTGATATAGCGAATCTGTGGGATGTCG
Organism: Ruminococcus sp.; assembly: GCA_030530245.1. Taxonomy (GTDB): domain Bacteria; phylum Bacillota; class Clostridia; order Oscillospirales; family Ruminococcaceae; genus Ruminococcus. The sequence goes on along the minus strand of JAUMVH010000260.1, from coordinate 281 downwards.
AGGACGCCGTCCCCTACAATAGCAAGGACCGCGGCGAGAGACTTGCCGATCATTTGGTAAGCGAGCTTGCGAGCGACAACGGCAGGGTGCCCCTGCGGGCAGTTTCGCGTTGCAGTTAAACAAAGCGGCAGTTTATTGCCGCGTTTGCTACCCGCCGAAAGCAGACTAAGCCGTCTGTACAAACTGAGCGAGTTTACGAGCGGCAACGAAAATCGGGTTCAAAGGGACTGCGTCCCTTTGCAGGGTCTGGGACAGAGCCCCAGCGGGTCAAGGGCAGAGCC
>JAUMVH010000041.1 GCA_030530245.1 Ruminococcus sp. | reverse complement strand
GTCCTTTTTGCTGTAAATTTTCGTCGGGAACTTGCTATTTCCGATGAAATGTGTTACTATTAGAGTAATAAATTTACGGAGGAACACTATGAAATTCATCTCATGGAACGTAAACGGCTTCCGCGCGTGCCTGACAAAGGGCTTCGCGGACTTCTTCGCGCAGGCGGACGCCGACATTTTCTGCATACAGGAGACAAAAATGCAGCCCGAACAGGCTGACTTCGCGCCCGAGGGCTACCACTGCTACTTCCACAGCGCGGAGAAGAAGGGCTACTCGGGAACTGCCGTCTTCACGAAGGCAGAGCCGCTCTCGGTGACATACGGGCTCAGCGGCTCACACCTCGACGAGGGCAGGGTCATCACCTGCGAGTACGAGGACTTCTACTTCGTGGGTTGCTACGTCCCGAACGCGCAGGACGGGCTGAAGCGTATCGGCTACCGAATGGAGTTCGAGGACGATATGCGCGCGTATCTCTCGGAGCTCGACAGGAAGAAGCCCGTCGTTTACTGCGGAGACCTCAACGTCGCGCACAACGAGATAGACCTCAAAAACCCGAAGACAAACAGGGGCAACGCAGGCTTCTCGGACGAGGAGCGCGGCAAGTTCACGGAGCTGCTCGCCGCGGGCTTTGCCGACACATACCGCAGGCTCTACCCCGATGCGGCTGGAGTCTACTCGTGGTGGTCGTACCGCTTTAAGGCGCGCGAGAAGAACGCAGGCTGGCGTATAGACTACTTTGTGGTGTCCGAGCGGCTTATGGAGAAGGTAGCGGATTCGCGCATACTCACCGACGTATTCGGCAGCGACCACTGCCCTGTAGAGTTAGACATTGAGATATAACATAAAAGGGACTGTATCGCGTGCTACCCTTAGCGGAAAAGCGGGCTACCGAGCCGTAAACCTACGGCACATAATCGGTAACCTGCGAATCGGCTAAAGGGACACCCTTTGCAGTCCCTTTTATTATCAGAAAAGTATGTCCTTGAAGCAGACCTGCGGCTCGTGCTTGTCGAAGTCCCAGCTGTGGTAGGAATCGCCGTGGCAGCGGTCCTTTTCGGAGCAAGCCGAGCACTTCTCGTTCTCGTCGCAGAGGTTCTTGCGGAATATCTTGAAGCCGTTCTCCCACACGTCCTTGAAGCGGTCGCGGAGTATATTGCCCTGAATGAACTCGGGACGGCGCTCGATGTCGAGACAGGCGGTGATGTCGCCGTTAGCCATAATGCTCGCGATATAAGTGCCCGCGGTGCAGATGTAGTACCAGTCGCGGACCTCGCGCTCGTACTCCAGCCCGAGGTAGTGGCTGCACCCGTAGGAGACAGGCTCGCCCTTCATTCGCATAGAGCGTATGTACTCGAACATATAGCGGTAGTCATCAGGCGTGAGCACGAGCTCGGGGTGCTGTTTAGCGCGTCCGATAGGCTCCATATTGATGATACGCCACGAGTCGATGTCCATTTCGTTGAATATCTTATAGAGCTCGTCGAGCTGACCGATGTTCTGATGAGTCACGACGGTAGTCGCCTGAATTGCCTGAAAGCCTCCCTCGCGGATAAGGTGATCTATACCGTTCATAGCCATTTTCCAGCCGCCGGGAGTGCGTCGGAAGGCGTCGTGCGTCTCCTCAAGACCGTCAATGCTGATGGAGATGGTGTTCATGCCAACGCGCCTGAGCTCCTTGGCGACGTTCTCGTCGATGAGGGTGCCGTTGCTGGTCATGCCCCACTTGAAGCCGAGGTCGTGCGCGCACGCCATAATGTCGAAGAAGTCGCTGCGCAGGAGCGGCTCGCCGCCTGTGATACAGAGCATTTTCTGCTCGGTGCCGAAGTCACCCTTTATCTCGGCGAGGAATTTCTGATACTGCGTGAGCGAGAGTTCCTCGCTCGAAACGTCGCCGCAGCTGCTTCCGCAGTGGAGACAGCGTTCATTGCAGCGTACAGTGAGCTCGAGGAAGAGGTTGCGGAGCTTGGGCTTGACCATGAGACCCGCGCGGTACGCCTCGAGCGTCTTCATATTGTCCAGTTTTACGTTAACGTCAAGCATGGCTTATTCCTCGGGCACAGCGGTGGTCTCGGTATTCCTCATCATCGCGGGAGGACCGTATACCGTGGTAAATGAGGTTTCCGTGTCGGCTATCGGGTCGTCGGGAGCGACAGTCGTCTGCTGGTCGAACCACGCGGGAGGACCGTATACCGCATAGAATTCGGTCTCGGTAGTAGTCGTTATTTCGGGCTCAGTAGTATTCGATTCACCCATAACCTTATCCTTGCCGAGCAAATATCTGTTCATCAGCACGAGATCGGCTACGGTCACGCGACCGTCCCTGTTAATGTCGGAGGCTTCGTCATAGTGTTCGGAATATTCGCCATTTGAGAACAGCTTTCGCATATTTATGAGGTCGAAGCTGTCCACAACGCCGTCAAAGTTCAAATCTCCCTGAATGATAGGCGGACCGTATACAGGCTGCGGGATAACTTCTGTCACGGTGACAGTCGTCTCCACGGGTACAGCGGTCGTCTCTGTAGTATATGCGGGCATAGGACCGTAATCGGGCTGAGGCGTCATCTGCTCGGGAGTCGTAGTCTCGAAGTACACGGGAGGTCCGTACACGTCCTGAATGGGCTCCTCGGACGGGTCATAAGCCGCCGCACCCATGGGGACTACGTTCAGCACAGCCGCAAAAGCAGCGGCGGTCAGAGCGGTCTTTTCTGTCTTCTTCATCTGTCATTGCTCCTTTCGTATGTCAGTCGTCGATAGCGTTCGGTGGTCCATACACAAGCTGCATATCCACGGGCTTAGTCGAGGTCTCTTCGCTCTCGGAGACGGTCGTCGTCTCATCGGGGAGAATGTCGATCGTCGTGGTCACCATAGTCGTATCCTCTTCCTCGAAGGGCGGAGGTCCGTACACGTCCTGTATCTCCTCGGTAGCGGGTTCATAGACAGGCGGCGGACCGTACTCGGTCTGAAGCGAGGAGGGCTCGCCGTTGCACGAGACAAGGCAGCCCGCTGCGGTCAGCAGAGCGGCTGTCAATGCAGTTTTCTTGGTATGTTTCATATGATCATCCCATTTGCAAAAATACTTACATTTATTATAGCACCGCTATCGTTGATTGTCAACAATTATTTGCCGCCTGCGAGGTAATTTTTCAGGTATTGTCCCGTATAGGATTTCTTACACTTAGCGACCTCCTCGGGCGTACCCTCGGCGACTATCATACCTCCGCCGTCACCGCCCTCGGGACCGAGGTCGATGATGTGGTCGGCGACCTTTATCACGTTGAGGTTATGCTCGATGACGAGAACAGTATTGCCTTGGTCGGTGAGCTCCTGCAGCACGTCGATGAGCCTGTGAACGTCAGCGGTGTGCAGACCAGTTGTCGGCTCGTCGAGAATATAGATAGTGCGACCTGTAGCCCTTTTCGAGAGCTCCGTCGAGAGCTTCACGCGCTGAGCCTCGCCGCCCGAGAGAGTCGTCGCAGGCTGACCTATCTTGATGTAGCCGAGTCCGACGTCCTGCAGGGTCTTGAGCTTGCGTGCGATCTTTGGCAGGTGCTCGAAGAACTCAACGCCCTCGTCGACGGTCATCTCGAGCACGTCGTATATGGACTTGCCCTTGTAGTGCACCTCGAGGGTCTCGCGGTTGTAGCGCTTGCCCTTGCAGACCTCACACGGCACGTAGATATCGGGCAGGAAGTGCATCTCTATCTTGATGATACCGTCGCCCTCGCAGGACTCGCAGCGTCCGCCCTTGACGTTGAAGCTGAAACGTCCGCTCGTGTAGCCGTGAGCCTTGGCGTCGGGAGTCTGCGCGAAGAGGTCGCGGATATCGTTGAAAACGCCCGTATATGTCGCAGGATTTGAGCGCGGCGTACGTCCGATGGGCGACTGGTCGATGCAGATGACCTTGTCGAGCTCGTCGACACCGTCCATGCTCGCGAAGCTGCCCGCACGGATCTTGGCACGGTTGAGCTTGGCGGCGAGGTGCTTGTAGATTATCTCGTTTACGAGGCTGGACTTACCGCTGCCCGACACGCCCGTAACGCATATGAGCTTGCCGAGCGGGATAGTCACGTCAATATTTTTGAGGTTGTGCTCGGTCGCACCGTGCACGGTAAGGAACTTGCCGTTGCCCTCGCGGCGCTTCTTCGGGAGCGGTATCTTCTTCCTGCCGCTGAGGTACTGACCCGTTATCGAGTCCCTGCACTTGAGGAGCTTGTCCACAGTTCCCGCAAATACGATGTTTCCGCCGTTGATGCCCGCACCGGGTCCGATGTCGACGATGTAGTCGGCGGCGAGCATGGTGTCGTCGTCGTGCTCGACCACGATGAGCGTATTTCCGAGGTCGCGCAGGCGTTTCAGCGTGGCGATGAGCTTGTCGTTGTCGCGCTGGTGCAGACCTATGCTCGGCTCGTCGAGGATATACAGCACTCCCACGAGCGACGAGCCTATCTGCGTGGCGAGGCGGATACGCTGGCTCTCGCCGCCCGAGAGAGTACCCGCGGCACGCGACAGCGTGAGGTATTCGAGTCCCACGCTCCCGAGGAAGCCGAGGCGTTCCTTTATCTCCTTGATAATGCGCTCGCCGATGAAGTTCTCGTGCTGAGTGAGCTTCAGCCCCTCGAAGAAATCGAGCCCCTTTTTCACGGAGAGGTCGGTCACCTCGCTGATGTTCCTGCCGCCGACAGTGACCGCGAGGTACTCGTCGCGCAGCCTTTTTCCCTTGCAGACGGGGCACTCGACCTCGCTCATGCACTCCTCTATCTCGCTCTTGGAGTATTCGCTGCTCGTCTCGCGGTAGCGGCGCTCGAGGTTGTTGATAACGCCCTCGAACGGCGTTTTGTAGGTGCCGCCGCCGAGCGACTTCGGACGCTTGAGCTCGAGCATTTCGTCGCCCGTGCCGTAGAGGAAGTAGCCGAGCTGCTCCTCCGTCAGCTCCCTGACGGGCACATCAAGCGGAACGCCGTACTTCTTGGAAATAGCGCGGTAGTACATCATAGATATGGATGTTTCGTCGAGGCTGTTCCAGCCGCTCGCTTTGATAGCTCCGCCCTCGATGGTGAAGTCCTTGTTAGGGACGATGAGGTCGGGGTCGATGTGGCGGAAAACGCCGAGACCCGTGCACTTCGGGCACGCTCCGACGGGGTTGTTGAACGAGAACATCACGGGTTCGAGCTCGCCTATGCTGATGTTGTGCTCGGGGCAGGCGTAATTCTGCGAGAAGAGCATCTCCTCGCCGTCTATGACGTCCACGAGCGCGAGCCCGTCCGTGAGCTTGAACACGGTCTCGAGGCTGTCTGTGATACGCGACTCGATACCCTCCTTGATGATGATACGGTCGACGACAATCTCGATGTTGTGCTTCTTATTCTTGTCGAGCTTTATTTCCTCCGCGAGCTCGTACATGATACCGTCGACGCGCACGCGGACAAAGCCCGAGCGTCTTGCGGAATCGAGCTCCTTGGCGTACTGACCCTTGCGGTTGCGTACGATGGGTGCGAGAAGCTGGAGCTTTGTGCCCTGCGGGAGCTGCATTATCGTGTCGACTATCTGGTCTATGCTCTGCTGCGATATCTCGCGCCCGCAGACAGGGCAGTGCGGCACGCCTATCCTCGCGTACAGCAGACGGAGGTAGTCGTATATCTCGGTGACGGTTCCCACTGTTGAACGCGGGTTCTTTGAGGTGGTCTTCTGGTCGATGGAGATGGCGGGGGAGAGCCCCTCAATGCTGTCAACATCGGGCTTTTCCATCTGTCCGAGGAACATTCTCGCGTAGGAGGAAAGGCTCTCGACGTAGCGGCGCTGACCGTCGGCGTAGATGGTATCGAAGGCGAGCGAGGACTTGCCCGAGCCCGACAGTCCTGTCATAACGATGAGCCTGTCGCGCGGGAGCTCGAGGTCAATGTTTTTGAGGTTGTTGGCGCGTGCGCCCTTGATGATTATCTTGTCTATCATAAATACTCCTTTAAGTCAACGCGTAATGCGTAATTACCGTGTACGCCGTTCTTGATAATATCGCCGAAGGCGATACATTTGATTACGCATTACGCATTAAGAATTACAAATTCGGAATCATTCTCCGCGTAATTCCTTTATCTTGTCACGCAGGTAGGCGGCGTGCTCGAATTCGAGCATTTTCGCGGCGTTCTTCATCTCGACGGTCAGCCTGTCTATGAGCTGCTGCTTCTCCGAGCCCGACAGCTTCTTCTTGCTGAGCTTCTTCTCGAGCTTGGGCTTCGAGGTTATCTCGAGGACGTCGCGGACTTCCTTGATGATAGTCTTCGGCACGATACCGTGCTCCTCGTTGAAGCGGGTCTGTACGGCGCGGCGGCGCTCGGTCTCGGTGATAGCGCGCTCCATAGAGCCTGTTACGGTGTCAGCGTACATGATGACCTGTCCCGATGCGTTACGCGCGGCTCGACCTATTGTCTGAATGAGCGAGGTCTCGCTGCGGAGGAAGCCCTCCTTGTCGGCGTCGAGTATAGCAATGAGGCTCACCTCGGGGATATCGAGTCCCTCGCGGAGGAGGTTGATACCCACGAGCACGTCGAATACGCCGTTTCGCAGGTCCTTGATAATCTCCATGCGCTCGATGGTGTCGATGTCGTGGTGGAGGTAGCGCACCTTAACGCCGAGCCCCTCGTAGTAGGAGGTGAGGTCCTCCGCCATTTTCTTGGTCAGCGTGGTGACGAGGACGCGCTCGTGCCGCTCCACGCGGGTGTTTATCTCTGAGAGCAGGTCGTCGACCTGTCCCTGTGTCGGCTTGACGATTATCTCGGGGTCGACGAGACCCGTCGGGCGTATGAGCTGCTCGACGATGGTGTCGGTCTTTTCGCGCTCTATCTGCCCTGGGGTCGCGCTGACGTATATCGCCTGATGTATGTGCGCGTTGAACTCGTCGAAGTTGAGCGGACGGTTGTCCATAGCGCTCGGCAGGCGGAAGCCGTAGTCGACGAGAGTGGTCTTGCGGGCGCGGTCTCCTGCGTACATGGCGCGCACCTGCGGGAGCGTGACGTGGCTCTCATCGACGATGAGGAGGAAGTCCTCGGGGAAGTGGTCCATGAGGGTCTGCGGAGTGCTTCCCGCGGGACGTCCCGCGAGTATGCGCGAGTAGTTCTCGACGCCCGAGCAGTAGCCGACCTCGCGTATCATCTCCATGTCGTAGTGAGTGCGCTGCTCGATGCGCTGAGCCTCAATGAGCTTGTTGTTCTTCTGGAAGTAGTCTATGCGCTCGGCGAGCTCGCGGTCTATCTCGGTGAGGGCGGCTTCGAGCTTGTCATCGCCGACAACGTAGTGCGAGGCGGGGAAAATAGCCGCGTGGCTGACGGTAGCCTTGACCTCGCCCGTGACGACGTTTATCTCGGAGATTCGGTCTATCTCGTCGCCGAAGTATTCGACGCGGACAGCCGTATCGCTCGACATTGCGGGGAAAATCTCCACGACGTCGCCGCGAACTCTGAACTTGTTTCGCTCGAATGCGATGTCGTTGCGCTCGTAGCGTATGCGCACGAGCTCGTTTATGAGCTGGTCGCGCGGCTTTTCGGCTCCCTGACGGATAGAGACGCACATCGAGCGGTACTCCTCGGGGCTGCCGAGGGAGTAGATGCACGATACGCTGGCCACGATGATGACGTCCCTGCGCTCGGCGAGGGCGGTGGTCGCGGAGTGGCGGAGCTTATCTATCTCGTCGTTTATCGAGGAATCCTTCTCAATGTAGCTGTCAGTCGAGGGCACGTACGCCTCGGGCTGGTAGTAGTCGTAGTAGGAGACGAAGTACTCGACGGCGTTTTCGGGGAAGAATTCGCGGAACTCCGAGCAGAGCTGTGCCGCGAGTATCTTATTGTGCGCGAGCACGAGCGTGGGCTTGTTGACGCGGGCGATGACGTTAGCCATGGTGAAGGTCTTGCCCGAGCCTGTGACTCCGAGCAGTATCTGCTCCTTCCTGCCCGACTCTATGCCCTTTGCGAGCTTATCTATAGCCTCAGGCTGGTCACCTGCGGGCGCGTAATCCGAGTGGAGAACGAAATGGTCCATACATTACCTCCGTGGTGCGATGATGTTACCCTACTATTATACCACATCTGTTTTCAAATAGCAAGAACAAATTTTCTTTTAGCGTTTCCCGCGGCAGACCTGCCAGAATGCGACCGCCGAAGCTGCCGCCACGTTCAGTGAGTCCACCTCATTGGACATCGGTATGCATATTGTGTAGTCGGCGGCGGAGATAGTCTGTGCGGACAGCCCGTCGCCCTCCGCGCCGAGTATTACCGCGAGCCGCTCCTCAGAGTTGAGCCGCTCGTCGTCGATGTCGACCGAGTCCTCTACGAGAGCCATTGCCGCTGTCCTGAAGCCCATAGCGTGCAGGAGTTCCGTGTCCGCGAGAGGTCCGTTTATGTACGTCCACGGCACCTGAAACACCGTGCCCATGCTCACGCGCGAGGAGCGCCTGTAGAGCGGGTCGGAGCACGTGTCCGTGAGCAGCACCGCTTCTATCCCGAGAGCCGCCGCCGAGCGGAATATCGCGCCGACATTTGTCGGGTTCACGACGTTTTCGAGGACGGCAATGCGTCGGGCTCCGCGGCATATCTCCTCGGGAGCGGGCAGGGGACGCCTCCGCATGGCACATATAGCTCCGCGAATCAGCTTAAAGCCTGTCAGCTCGGTTATCGTGTCGCTGTCGGCTGTGTAGACGGGGACTCCCGCCGTCTCTATGACCTCGGCGGCTTCGCCTGTGATGTCGCGGCGCTCGCAGAGTATGGACAGCGGCTCATAGCCTCCGCGCAGGGCTCGTGCTATGACCTTGGGGCTCTCGGCGAGGAAAACTCCCGCCTCGGGCTCGTAATAATGCAGGAGCTGAGTCTCCCTCTGCGGACGGTAGACGGCGAGCTCGGGAGCTTCTATATCTCTAAATTCGATTACATTCATAGTATCACCTTTGTGTTTTGTTGAGCCGTTAGCCATTAGCCTTTAGCTAATGGTATCGCCTTCGGCGATATATTTAAATTATGAGCGAAGCGAACACATTCAGCTAACGGCTCACCCACAATTATATCACATTGAATTTTTAATGTAAACACTTAATTGAGGTTAATTTGAGGTTGACGGAATATAATGTCAGAGTAATCTTATTTTGGAGGGAAATATATGCTCGAACTCAAAGGCATAAAAAAGGACTACCTTGCGGGCGAGAACACGGTTCACGCGCTCAAGGGCATTGACCTCAAGTTCAGACAGTCGGAATTCGTGGCTATCCTCGGACCTTCGGGCTGCGGTAAGACCACTATGCTCAATATCATCGGCGGACTCGACCAGTACACCGAGGGCGACCTCATCATCAACGGACGCTCGACCAAGGAGTACAGGGACCGCGACTGGGACGCCTACCGAAACCATTCTATCGGCTTCGTGTTCCAGAGCTACAACCTCATTCCTCACCAGACCGTGCTCCGCAACGTTGAGCTCGCGCTGACGCTCTCGGGCGTGTCCAAGGCAGAGCGCGTCGAGCGCGCCAAGAAGGCTCTCGAGCAGGTCGGACTCGGAAACCAGTTCAACAAGCGCCCCTCGGAGATGTCGGGCGGACAGATGCAGAGAGTCGCCATCGCGCGTGCCATCGTCAACGACCCCGATATAATCCTCGCCGACGAGCCCACGGGAGCTCTCGACACCACGACGAGCGAGCAGGTAATGGATATCCTCAAGGAGATATCCAAGGATAGGCTCGTCATAATGGTAACGCACAACCCCGAGCTTGCCGAGAAGTACTCGACGCGTATCGTGCGTATGCTCGACGGCGTGATACAGGAGGACTCCGCTCCGCTGACCGAGAAGGAGATACAGATGGAGGAGGTCCGCGACAAGACCTTGCAGGACGAGGAAGCGGGCGTGAAAAAGAAGAAGCCTTCGATGTCGTTCATGACGTCGCTCGGGCTCTCGATGAAGAATCTCTTCACCAAGAAGGGACGCACCATGCTCACGTCCTTCGCGGGAAGCATAGGTATCATCGGTATCGCCCTTATCTACGCGGTTTCGCAGGGCTTCCAGAACTACGTCGACGATATACAGGAGGAGACGCTCTCCTCGTACCCGCTATCAATCGAGCAGACGAACACCGACCTCTCCGCTATAATGGAGACGTTCATGAAGCTCGGAAGCGGCGAGATAGACCACGACAAGGACGCCGTGTACAAGCGCTCGGCTGTCTATGAGATAGTCAACGCCTTCAACGACAAGGAGAACTCCGAGAACGACCTCAAGTCGTTCAAGGCTTATATCGAGGAGCAGGACGCCGACGAGGACTCAAAGCTACACAGCGCGCTCAACGGCGTGCAGTACTCGTATAACTACGATATGCTCGTCTACACCAAGAACGTGGACGGCGACATCATCATCTCCGACGCCGAGCAGCTCATGACCGAGCTCATGGCGGAGGCTATGAACATTGATATGTCGGCGATGTCCAGCATGAACGGAAGCTCCATGATGGGCGGCATGATGGGCAGCAATATGCAGATGAAGCTGTGGCAGGAAATGCTCTCGGGCGAAAATGGCAAGAAGGTAAGCCCGCTCCTTGAGAAGCAGTACGACGTCGTATACGGCTCGTGGCCGAACAGCTATGACGAGGTAGTGCTCGTGCTCGACGCCAACAACGAGCTCAACGACGTGGCGCTCTACGCTCTCGGACTCGAGACCAAGGACGAGATAGACAAGATAATGTCCGCGGCTATGGATGGCACTACAAAGCTCGAATTCAACGAGCAGTCGTGGAGCTACGAGGACATCTGCAACCAGACCTACCGCATAGTGCTCAACTCCGACTGCTTCAAGTACGACAAGAACACCAACACCTACTCCGACCTCCGCGACACCGACGCGGGTATGACCTACCTCTACGACAACGGTATCGACATCAAGGTCAGCGGCATTATCCGTCCCAGCAAGGACGCCAAGACGGCTATGCTCACAGGTGCTATCGCTTACACCGAGGACCTCACGAAATACATCATCGAGAATTCGCGCGAGGCTGACGTCATCAAGGCGCAGCTCGAAACTCCCGAAAAGGATGTTATAACGGGGCTTCCCTTCAAGCCCGCGGCGGGCTCTCTCACCGACGAGGAGAAGCAGGAGCTCTTCCGCACCTACGTCGACGGCAAGGGCGACACCGATAAGGCGGCGCTGTACGTTCAGCTCATGAGCACTCCCAAGCCCGACGAGCTCGCGCAGATGACTGCCGAGGCTATGAAGGACGTCAAGCGCGAGGACATGGAGAACGGTCTCATTCAGATGCTCACTCAGCAGATGGGCGTTGCCGAGGAGGATATCCGCGGCTACCTCGCTCAGATGAGCGACGACGACCTCACGGCTGCCTATACTCAGGGCGTGCAGGAGCAGGTGAAGGCTCAGTATGCACAGCAGGTGATGGGTCAGCTCGGTACTATGGAGCCCGCTCAGATGCTCGCAGCTCTTGACGAGATGATGAAGACGATGAAGGCTTCCGACGCCGCTTACTTCTACGACGAGATCGTCGAGTTCTCGAACTCCACGTACGAGGACAATCTCCGCAAAATGGGCTATATCGACCTCGCAGAGCCGTCGATGATAAGCCTCTACTCCAAGTCGTTCGAGAAGAAGGATGTCGTCGAGGACGTCATCAAGGACTACAACGAGGGCAAGGACGAGCTCGACTCGATAAAGTACACCGACTACATCGGTCTCATGATGAGCAGCGTCACCACCATCATCAACGCTATCACCTATGTACTCATCGCCTTCGTCAGCATATCGCTCATCGTTTCGTCGATAATGATAGGCGTTATCACGCTCATATCCGTTCAGGAGCGCACCAAGGAAATCGGTATCCTCCGCGCTATCGGTGCTTCCAAGCGCAACGTAAGCAATATGTTCAATGCGGAGACTATGCTCATAGGCTTTACGTCGGGACTCCTCGGAGTCATCGTATCGTGGCTCGCAACGTTCCCGATAAATGCGGTAATCAAGGCGCTCACGGGCATCACGAACCTCAAGTCCGTACTGCCTATCCCCGCGGCTCTGATACTGATAACGATAAGCGTGCTCCTTACGCTCATTTCGGGTATCATACCTTCAAGAAGCGCCGCGAAGAAGGACCCTGTTGTCGCTCTCAGAACAGAGTAATGAGGGAGTCACCCCTCTACTAAGGGGCAGGAAACGGGCATTTCTCAATGGGAAACCGTTGATTATTGGAAATGTTCACAAAAAGTTTACAAATAGCGTGCAGCCTTCAAACTGTGCGCTATTTCATTTTTGCAAAAAAATGTTGCAGAATTTACAGAACTATGGTATAATCAGTTTAAATAAACGTGCTTTTGAATTTTTTCTACGAAAATGGTGAGATTTTATGATAAAGGTTTTACTGGCGGACGATGTGCAGATACTGCGTGCAGGGCTCAAAGCTGTCCTCGCACAGGACGAGGAGATAAAGGTCGTGGGCGAGGCAGGCAACGGCAAGGAAGCCTATGAAATGGCGGTAAGGCTGCAGCCCGACGTCGTGCTCATGGATATGCGTATGCCCGACTTCGACGGCGGCTACGGTACAAGGCAGATAAAAGAAAAGCTCCCGAACGTGAAGGTGCTCATGCTGACGACCTTCGACGACAAGGAGACCGTGGAAAAGGCTATGGCAAGCGGCGTCGACGGCTACATACTCAAGGAGATGGACGACGCACAGATAATCAACTCGATAAAGGCTGTTTCGGGCGGGATAAACGTGTTCTGCGACAATATCTTCCGCTCGATAAAGGAATCGGCTCCCGCAGTGCAGGACCCGAAGAACTTCGACCTCACCGAGCGCGAGATAGACTTCATACGCCTTATCTGCGACGGCTGCGACAACAAGGAGATAGCCTCGAAGCTCTTCCTCGCGGAGGGAACGGTCCGCAACGGCATTTCGCGCCTCCTCGAGAAGCTCAAGCTCAAGGACCGCACACAGCTTGCGGTGTTCGCGATAAAGAACAATATCGTCTGATACATAAAAAGCCTGTGTCGAATTCGGCACAGGCTTGCTTGTTATTTGCCCCTGTTCGCAAGGAAATTCGTGAAATTCACGGCTTCATCTGTCGTCGAGAGGTATGAGTAGTACGCGAGGATATTCGACGCGTCGCTGGAGGTCAGCAGACCGTTCTTGTCGGAGTCGCCGCAGGCAAACTGTAAATTTGACAGTCCGTGCTCTCCGCCCGTCGAGCTCTTGGAATAGGCTACGAGCACTGCGGAGGCGTCGTTGGAGTCTACCTTGCCGTCGGCGTTGACATCGCCGAACTTCCTGTCCGTGACTGTGACGGTCAGCGGCTTCGTTACGGGAGTTTTCACGAGCGAGCCCTCCTCCGTGCGCATCGCAACGTCGATGAGACGCTGGTCAGCGTAGTCCTCGTGCTCGGTGAGAAAATGGACGTCGATATCTCCCTCGGGAGCGTCAGCCGAGATGTTGATGTCAAAGCTCGTGAGCGGGTAGCTGTCGGACTTTTCGCCGTAGGGCTTCATTGCAGAGCGTTCGGTAAGGGACGTGACCTGACACGTGAAGGACATCGTATTATAGCGTTCGTCGGTATTAAGGATAGTGCCGTGGCGGATGTGCGTGAACTCTCCCGCCTCGTTCGTCTCGGCGTAGGCGTAGGCTATATTCGGCGCGTCGGCGGACATGGGGAGCGGGTCGACGAGGTTCTCGAGCTTTGCGTATTCGCTCGCGCACTTCCACACGGGGTGGACATTCCAGCAGGTGAGGCTCTCGTCGTCGATGTATACTGACGCGTTCACGATGATATTGTCGCTGCTACCGAGCTCCGAGCGGAAAACCACCGCGTTGCCGTCGGGGCAGACGGATATGCACTCGCCCTTGTTTGCGCGGAAATAAGCGGTGGGGACGTAGCCGCTGTCTGCGGCGAATGCGGTCGGTACTGCGGCACAGGCGGCTAAACCGAGTGAAATGACTGATGAGATGAGCTTTTTCATAATATCCCTCCAAAATTGACGATATGATACATATATTATACCATTGTGCCATTTATAAGTCAACATACGGATTATTTTTGCGGTGAAGGTTGCATTTTTTTACCTTTTGTGTTATAGCGCGGTGTCCGCGCCGCCGATTTCGCGTCTCACATAAATACAACGGAAATTTATTCCCGCGAAGGTTGCATTTTTTTACAGTTTGTGTTATACTATATCTATATCAACTGAACGGAGGATATATCTATGTTATCGGATATAGAGATCGCACAGAACGCGAAAATGAAAAAAATCACCGAGATAGCCGCTGACCTCGGTATCGACGAGGAATTCCTCGAGCCCTACGGTCACTACAAGGCTAAGCTCTCGGAGAGCCTGTACTCCTCGCTCGCTTTCAGGGAGGACGGCAAGCTCATACTCGTTACCGCGATAAATCCCACTCCCGCAGGCGAGGGCAAGACTACGGTCAGCGTCGGACTCGCGGAGGCTATGGGCAAAATAGGCAAGAAGGCTGTGCTCGCTCTGCGTGAGCCCTCGCTCGGCCCCGTCTTCGGCATCAAGGGCGGTGCTGCGGGCGGCGGATACGCTCAGGTAGTGCCTATGGAGGACATAAACCTCCACTTCACGGGCGATATGCACGCCATTACAGCTGCCAACAACCTACTCTGCGCCATGCTCGACAACCATATCCAGCAGGGCAATGAGCTCCGCACAGACCAGCGCCGTATCCTCTTCAAGAGGTGCATGGATATGAATGACCGCGCGCTCCGCAGCATCGTTGTGGGACTCGGCGGCAAGGCTAACGGTGTTCCCCGCGAGGACGGATTCAACATCACCGTTGCGTCAGAGATAATGGCTATTCTCTGCCTCTCGACCGACCTCGGCGACCTCAAGGAGCGCCTCGGTAATATCCTCGTTGCCTACGACCTCGACGGTCAGCCCGTTTTTGCTAACCAGCTCGGCTGTACGGGAGCTATGACGGCTCTGCTCAAGGATGCGCTCAAGCCCAACCTCGTGCAGACCCTCGAGAATACGCCTGCCTTCATTCACGGCGGACCGTTCGCGAATATAGCTCACGGCTGCAATTCCATTCGCGCGACCAAGCTCGCGCTCAAGCTCGGTGACTACTGCATCACGGAGGCAGGCTTCGGCTCTGACCTCGGCGCCGAGAAATTCTTTGACATCAAGTGCCGCTACGGTGGGCTTGCTCCTGCGTGTGTAGTCCTTGTTGCGACTATCCGTGCGCTCAAATACAACGGCAGAGTTCCCAAGGGTGAGCTCGCCAAGGAGAATATGTGGGCTCTCGAAAAGGGTATCGTCAACCTTCAGACCCACATCGAGAATATGCACAAGTTCCACGTGCCCGTGGTCGTTGCTATCAACCGCTTCGAGAGCGATACCGAGAAGGAAATCGACTTCGTGAAGAAGTTCTGCGCCGAAATGGGCGTTGAGGTGTCCATGTGCGAGGTGTTCGCGAAGGGCGGAGACGGCGGTAAGGACCTCGCGAACAAGGTCTGCGAGACTATCGAGCTCACGCAGGGAAATGACGAGAAGTTCCGTCCGCTCTACGCGAAGGAGCTCTCCATCAAGGACAAGATAGAGAAGCTCGCGCGTGAGATCTACCGCGCTGACGGCGTTACCTACACCGCCGCCGCTGACAAGGCTATCAAGGAGATAGAGTCTATCGGCTTCCGCGACCTGCCTGTCTGCGTGGCGAAGACGCAGTATTCGCTCTCGGACAATCCTGCGCTCCTCGGCAAGCCCAAGGGCTTCAATATCACAGTCCGTGACGCGAGAGTGTCGGCAGGTGCGGGCTTTGTAGTCGTGTACACGGGCGATATCCTCACGATGCCGGGTCTGCCGAAGGCGCCGTCCGCTCTCAACATCGACTGCGACGTGAACGGCAATATCACGGGACTTTTCTGATATGAAAATAGTCACACATTCTCCCGCGGAGACTATCGAAGCCGCCAAAAAGCTCGGCTCGCTGCTCCGCGCGGGAGACATGATAGCATACAAGGGCGGGCTCGGCGCGGGCAAGACCACTTTCACGCGCGGACTTGCGATAGGGCTCGGGCTCGGCGATAACGTCAGCTCCCCGACCTTCGCGCTCGTCAACGAGTACCGCGGCAGTGATATCACGCTCTACCATTTCGATATGTACCGTATCAGCACCGAGGAGGGACTCGAATCCACGGGCTTTTACGACTACGACTTCGAGAATAACATCGCGGCGGTCGAGTGGTCGGAGAATATCGCGCAGTTCCTGCCAAAGGATACCATTTATATTACGATAGACGCGCTCGGCGAGAACGACCGCGAGATAATAATTGAGGACGGTGGACGATTTGCTTCTGCTTGGGATTGACACA
>JAUMVH010000259.1 GCA_030530245.1 Ruminococcus sp. | reverse complement strand
CCCATGATCGAGGGCCGCGTAAAGAGCATTTACAGCATATACAAGAAGATATTCCTCAACCACAAGGACATCGACGAGATATACGACAAGTACGCCGTAAGAATTATCGTCACCACCATCGCAGAGTGCTACAACGTGCTCGGTCTGATACACGATATCTTCCGCCCGCTCCCCAACCGCTTCAAGGACTATATCTCCACGCCGAAGGCGAATATGTACCAGTCGCTCCACACGACAGTGCTCGGCAAGGAGGGCATTCCCTTCGAGGTGCAGATTCGCACGTGGGATATGCACGAGACCGCCGAATACGGTATCGCCGCCCACTGGAAGTACAAGGAGGGCATACGCGGCAAGGACAAGATGGAGAGCAGGCTCGCGTGGGTGCGTCAGGTCATCGAGGCGCAGCAGACCTCCGACGACGTTGAGGAGATAGTCCGCATTATCAAGACCGACCTCGCCCCCGAGGACATCGTTGTCATGACTCCCAAGGGTATGTCCATCGACCTGCCTATGGGCTCGACCGTCATCGACTTCGCCTACCGCATCCATACCGAGATAGGTCACAAGACCATCGGCGCGAAGGTCGACGGCAAGATAGTGCCGCTCGACTATGAGCTCCAGACGGGGCAGATCTGCGAGATAATCACCACCAAGGACCCCGAAAAGGGTCCGAACAGAGCATGGCTCAACATCGTACAGACTAATGACGCGCGCGCGAAAATACGCTCGTGGTTCAAGAAGGAGCGCCGCGAGGAGAACATCGTCGAGGGCAAGGCGGAGCTCGAGCGCACGTTCAAGCGCTATCGCATAAACGTCCCCGAGGACAAGCTCGGCGAGTTCCTGCAGGACGACTTCAAGCGCCACAACTGCGAGACGCTCGACGACTTCTTCGCCTCGATAGGCTACGGCGGCATTACCCTCGAGAAGATGATACCGCGCCTCAAGGACAGGTACAACAAGCTCTACGGCGACCAGCCCGAGCCCGAAAATACCCACCTCATCAAGCTCAAGCCCAACAGCAAGAGCAGTATCGTACTCGACCAGATAACCGATATGGCTGTCAAGTTCGCGCAGTGCTGCAACCCGCTCCCCGGAGACGAGATAGTCGGCTTCGTTACGCGCGGATACGGTCTGTCGGTGCATACCACCAAGTGCAGCAACTACCTCGCCGCCAAGCAGCGCAACGACCCCGAGGAAATGGACCGCTGGTACGATATCGTGTGGTCGGAGAACAGCAATACCCAGCTGCAAACAAGCTTTGAGGTCGTGGCGACCGACAGGGTCGGGCTCGTGTACGACATCTCCGCCGTACTCATGGAGGCGAGAGTGCCTATCGTGCACTCGGCTTCGCGTGTGCTCAAAAACGGCAATGCGCTCTTCGAGAGCACTATCGTCATCTCGAGCACCGAGCAGCTTCGCAACCTCTTCGACAAGATAAGAAAAATAAACGGAGTCATCTCCGTAGACCGTTCTTCCATTTAAGGAGCTTCTTATGAGAATAAAAACCTTTCAGCTCGGCGAGCTCAACGCAAACTGCTACCTCGTGGAGACCGCTCCCGCAAGATGTATCGCTGTCGACATCGGCGGAAGCCCCCGCATACTGCTCGAATATATGCGTATGCAGAAGCTGCGCCTCACGAAGATACTGCTCACACACGGTCACTTCGACCATATGGGCGGCGCAGAGGAGGTGCGGGCGGCTACGGGCGCGGAGATATACGTCCACGAGAGCGACGCGAATATGCTGACGAGCTCGTCGGCGTCGCTGCACTCGTCGATGTCGATAATGCCGTTCAAGGCTGTTACCGACTACACCGCCATACGCGGCGACTGCTACATCAACGACGGCGACTGCTCGTTCCGCGTGCTCCATACCCCGGGACATACCCACGGCAGCGTGTGCTATATCACGGGCGATGTGATGTTCTCGGGCGATACGCTGTTCTGCTGCTCCGTCGGGCGCACCGACTTCCCGAGCGGCGACGCTCATTATATGATGAACTCGATGAAGCTCCTGCGGGAGCTCGAGGGCGACTATAAGGTCTACCCCGGGCACGGCGAGACAACTACGCTCGAATACGAGAGACAAAACAATCCTTTTATGAGATGATATTATGAATAACGATTCAAAAATGCCGATCGTTCTGATCGGCAATTCTTTTAAATACGAGATAGAGGCAACGGTCAAGCTCTTCTTCAACACCGCCCGCTTCTCGTTCTGCACGGACAGGAGCGAGATAAGCGGCGAGCGCTATATCGTCGCGGAGGTGCGCGAAAACAGCGCGTTCACGGTCGAGGTCTGCCTCGGAGGCGAGAGCGTTGTCACCGAGGGAAAAGCCACTCCCGACAAGCTCGAGCATGAGCTGTGCCGCGCCATATTCCACACGCTCTGCTCGCTGACGGGTATACGTCCGCCGTGGGGTATCATGACGGGTATCCGCCCCGTGAAAAAGGTCACGGAGCTCATCGAGCGCGGCTTGGACAAGGAGCAGATCCGCGCCGAGCTCACCGAGCGCTTCGAGCTCCTGCCCGATAAGTTCGAGCTCGCCTACAAAACGGCGGTGAATCAGCTCCCCATACTCGAGAAGATAGACCGCTCCGCCGCGAGCCTGTACGTGTCTATCCCCTTCTGCCCGACGAGATGCAGCTACTGCTCGTTCGTCTCGCACAGCATGGACTCCGCACGCAAGCTCATGCCCGAGTACATCGCCGC
>JAUMVH010000258.1 GCA_030530245.1 Ruminococcus sp. | reverse complement strand
ATGCCCGAGTACATCGCCGCACTCTGCCGCGAGCTCGAGATAGTCGG
Source organism: Ruminococcus sp. (assembly GCA_030530245.1). Taxonomy (GTDB): domain Bacteria; phylum Bacillota; class Clostridia; order Oscillospirales; family Ruminococcaceae; genus Ruminococcus. The sequence goes on along the minus strand of JAUMVH010000258.1, from coordinate 2,688 downwards.
CGATATTGTCCGCGAGACGGGCACCAAGATAGACACCATCTACTTCGGCGGCGGCACTCCCACGACCATTTCCGCGGACGAGCTCCGCGCCGTAATGGAGGCGGTCGAGCGCAGCTTCGACCTCGGAAGCATACGCGAATACAGCGTCGAGGCGGGACGTCCCGACACCATCACCGAGGAAAAGCTCCGCGTGATAAGGGAGCTCGGTGCGTCGCGCATATCCGTAAACCCGCAGACGCTCAACGACGAGGTGCTGCGCGTGATAGGCCGTCAGCACTCGGGCGAGGACGCCATTCGTGCATTCGAGCTCGCGCGCAGGCTCGGCTTCGGCAACATCAACACCGACCTCATCGCGGGGCTGCCTACGGAGTCGGCGGAGAGCTTCCGCAGTACGCTCGACCGTATCTGCGAGCTCGCTCCAGAGAGCATAACCGTCCACACCCTCACGCTGAAACGCTCGGCGGAGCTGTTCGGGAAGAGCTCCGCGAACATTAAAAATCCCGCCGCGGAAATGGTGGACTACAGCATAGAAAAGCTCATCTCCTGCGGCTATCTGCCGTACTATATGTACAGGCAGAAGAATACCATCGACAACCTCGAGAACGTCGGCTACGCGAAAAAGGGCTTCGAGAGCTGGTACAACATCTTCATCATGGACGAGACGCAGACTATCCTCGGAGCGGGCTGCGCGGCGTCCACGAAGCTCGTCTACCCCGACGGAAAAATCAGCCGCATACACAATTACAAGTTCCCGTACGAGTACATCAACCGCTTCGACGAGCTCATGACCAAGAAAACGGAGGTAACGGAATGCCTGAGAAAAATAAAGTCTATACCGCAGAAATAACGGGGCTCACCTCCGAGGGCAGCGGAGTCTGCCGCATCGAGGAAATGGCTGTATTCGTGCCCGAAACGGCTGTCGGCGACGTCGCCGAGATAAAGATAGTCAAGGTGCTGAGCAGCTACGCCTTCGGTATCGTGGACAGGCTCGTAACGCCCTCCCCCGACCGCTGCGAGCGTCCGTGCGGCGTCTACAAGAAGTGCGGCGGGTGCGTGTACAGGCACATCAGCTACGATGCCGAATGCCGCGCCAAGGAAGCCGTCGTCCGCGACGCATTCGAGCGCATAGGCGGACTCTCGCCGCAGTTTGACAGCTTCCTCGCGGCTGAGGTCACCGACCGCTACCGCAATAAGGCGCAGTACCCGCTCGCAGTCGCCGACGGGAGGGCTGTGTGCGGCTTCTTTGCTCCGCGCAGCCACAGGGTCGTGCCAATCGAGGACTGCCCGCTCCAGCCGAGAGTCTTCTCGAACATCGCCGCGGCAGTGCTCGCGTACATAAATGCGCGCGGGATATCGGTCTACGACGAGAAAACAGGCAGCGGCATAATGCGCCACATATACCTGCGGCGCGGCGAGCACTCGGGCGAGGTGATGATCTGCCTCGTCGCGAGGAAGGACGTCTCGCGCCAGCTCATGCCGCTCTGTCGGGAGCTCGCGGAGAGCTTCCCCGACGTGAAAAGCGTCGTCCTCAACATCAACCCCGCACGCACGAACGTCATTCTCGGCGAGCGCTGTATCACTCTGTGGGGGCGCAACACAATCACTGATGTGATGTGCGGCAATGAGGTCGAAATATCGCCGCTTTCGTTCTATCAGGTCAACACCGTGCAGGCGGAGCGACTCTACGCGAAGGCGCTCGAATACGCCGCTCCGACGGGCAGCGAGGTCATCGCCGACCTCTACTGCGGCGCGGGCACGATAGGGCTGTCCATGGCGCACAGGGCGGCGCGTATCGTGGGCGTGGAGATAGTCCCCGAGGCGGTCGAAAACGCTCGCGGGAACGCCGAGCGCAACGGTATCGCAAACGCCGAGTTCTTCTGCGGAGACGCGGGCGAGGTGTTCGGTCAGCTACGCGCGAAGGGCTGCAAACCCGATATCATCGTCGTCGACCCGCCGCGCAAGGGCTGCTCCGAGGAGACGCTCGGGCACATCGTCGCCGCCGCTCCCGAGAAGGTCGTGATGATATCGTGCAACCCGTCCACTGCCGCCCGCGACACGAAGTTCCTCTGCGGGCACGGCTACGCGGCGGAACGCGTCTGCGGCGCTGACCTCTTCCCCGCTACGAGGCATGTTGAGTGCGTGGTGTTGATGACGAAGTATTAATAAAAACGGAGGTTCCATAATGATTTTGTTTGCATTAGATTTAGAGGGAAACAGGGTCTATATTGAAAATGCGTTTCCAAGAACAGCCTATCTGTGTGAAGAATGCGGAACCCGTCTAATCGCCAAAAATCAAGGGCTTTTAAGGCAACATCATTTTGCACATAAACCTGATGAGAACAGCAAAGAGATTCAGCGGTTATGTGACATTCGCAGTAGTTTACGAACGGAAAACCAAATGAGCGAATGGCATAAATCGTGGCAAAACAGATTTCCCGAAAAATGGAGAGAAGTTGTTTTTAAGGACAACGGGAAGATTTTTAGAGCAGACATATGCCGTGAAAATACAAAAGAAATAATTGAATTTCAACATTCACGAATTACAGCAGAGGACTTTAATGCACGAAATGAGTTTTACAACTCACTCGGATACACCGTTATATGGCTCTTTGATTTCGACGAAATAAAAGGAATGTATAAGTACATACACCCCAATAATTATGATGACTTTATCAAAAGAACAATACG
>JAUMVH010000257.1 GCA_030530245.1 Ruminococcus sp. | reverse complement strand
CTTCGTCGAAGATCTGAGTCATACCGATCTTCTTGCCGATAATGCCTTTCTGCATATCATTTTCCTCCTGTTAGGTTATTGGTTGACGATGGTCGTCAACATGACCGGCGGACTACCGCCATTCCGCTTCCCAAGCGGTGGTTTCGGGCGTAATTTCGGTCTTACTTGACCTCCATAACAACGTCTACGCCTGCGGGGATCTCAAGCTTCTCGAAAGCAGCTGATGTCTTGTCTGTGGGACGGAGAACATCTATGAGTCTCTTGTGGGTTCTCATCTCGAACTGCTCGCGGCTGTCCTTGTACTTGTGTACTGCGCGAAGGATAGTAACAACTTCCTTATCTGTGGGGAGCGGGATAGGACCCGAAACTCTCGCACCGCTTCTCTTAGCCGCCTCAACGATCTTAGCTGCAGCGATGTCTACTGTAGCGTGATCGTAGCCCTTGATCTTGAATCTGATCTTTTCGTTGACTGCCATGATTTCGCCTCCTTGAAAAATTTTGGGGACGCTTCTTGGGATACACACGTTTCCGTGTGTTTCATGCTTGACCGTATTAAAAAAGCCCGAAAAATCGTTATTTTCCGAGCCGCGTTCAGACATATTGAGACACAAAGTGAGCATAGCAAGCGCATACGCAAGCTGCGCCTGTTGCTTAACACGAACTGTGTTCACTATCCCATTCGCCCGGTTTAAAATCGGACATACTCCACGGAAATTCCCTGCCAAACCGGCAGCAACCTTCCGCTTCCTCGCATATCTTTTGCAGTCGCGCACGATTCAGGGTGCGCTCAACATTGACAATTATACCATATAACGGGACAAAAAGCAAGCTTTGGCAGATTTTTGTATGTAGAACTTTACAGAAATTTTCACTGCATTTTTGTTTTGGTTGCACAAACGTACCGCTTTTCGGGACGCCGAGGGCGGCGTCCCCTACGGTTTGCCGCCTGATACTAATTGCAGGGGCGCATTCCGTGCGCCCGCCAGTGTACCTGACAAACATTTGTAGGGGCGATGCCTGCATCGACCCGCCAAATCCTTTTAAACCTGACGGGCTGATGAGGGCATCAGCCCCTACATTATTCCGAATTATTCCCTCTCCTCGTCGCGTTTCTTCTTCTCCTCGGACATATTCTCCGTGTTCAGGAAGGACGCGGGGTCGTAGCAGATACCCTGATAACGCACCTCGAAGTGGCAGTGGTCGCCGAAGGAGTTGCCCGTATTGCCGACGAAGCCGATGAGCTGTCCCTTCTGCACGTACTCGCCCTCGACCGCGTATACCGATATCATATGACCGTATACCGTCGCATAGCCGTCGGGGTGCTCGATCATAACGACGTTGCCGTATCCGCCCGAGTTCCAGCCCGCAGATACGACCTGTCCCTCCTCGGCGGCGTATATCTCCGTACCCTCGGGAGCGGCGATATCGAGTCCCTTGTGGTTTCGGTCGCTGATGAAGGTGTCGCTCACCCAGCCGCCGTCGAGCGGCCAGCCGAACTGTCCCGTGCCCGTGAGGGGCTGTCCGAAGAAGCAGGTGTCGGGGTTATCGGGCATTGCGGAGTAGGTTCCGTAGCCGATGACCTCCATGACGGGGTTCTTCTTGATGTCGTTGCTGATGACCTTGCGCGAGGCTTCGATACCGTCGATGTAGGTTATCTCTATCACGCTCCGCTTCTCGCCGCGCTCGCCCTTTGTCAGAGTCGCTACCACGCCCACGTTGAGCGAGCTCGTCTCGACCTCTATCGTCTCGTAATCGAGGAAGTCCAGCGTTTCCGTCTCGCGGATATACTGTATCGGGAGGTAGCTCTCGGTCTGTATGACGTTTATCATCTGACCGTCCCTCAGCGACGTGCTCACGTCGGGATTGAGCTCGTTGAACTTCTCGAGGGTCATGCCGTACTTCTGCGCGACGGTGACGACGTTATCGCCTGCCTGCGCGACGTAAACGCGCTGTCTCTCCTTCTTGGAGGTGAGCTGAGCGATGGTGTCCTGCTCCGATTTTACGCTGTTTCGCAGGTATATACCCTTTGTGTACTCTATCTTGTTGACGTAGGAAACGTCCCTGACTACGCCCTTCACCTCGTAGTTGAGGAGCCTGTCCTCGAGCGCGTCCTCGATAGCCTTCTTGTCGCCGACGGCTCCCACAAAGTTGCCGTCGATGTAGATGCCGTAAGCCTCCGTGAGGTCCTCGTCGGATGCCTCGAGCATCTTGTCCGCGAGCTGTCCCGCGGTGACAAACTTGTCGCTGTCCGATATTACGCGGAGCGAGAGCTTCGCGGACATATCGAGCGCCTCGCCGTTCTCGGAGAAGGCGACTCTCTGCCGGACGTCGCGTGCGGCGGAATCGAAGTCCGACTCCGCGGAGATAATGCCTATCTCATGCCCGTTGTACTCGACGGCGATACCGTATTCCAGCCCCGAGCCGAAGCGCACGACTCCCACAAGGAAGGCGATACACAGTATCGGCAGGCTGTAGTTGAACGCGGTATACACCACGCCGTTCTCGCCGAAGAAGAACGAGCCGATGAACGTCGCGAGGGCGGTGATGTACTCTTTTCTGCCCTCCTTCTTGGCTCGGCGGACGTTGCGCGTGAGCTCGTTCGAGAGCTTGACGCGGCTTCGGAAGGACTCGGTGAGCTCCCTCCACAGCCACATTATGCCGCCGCCTATCGCCTTGACGATGTCCCACAGCTCGGCGGCTATGAACCTGATGCTCTTTATCACGGCGAGCAGTATCGCC
>JAUMVH010000256.1 GCA_030530245.1 Ruminococcus sp. | reverse complement strand
CGAAGAGTATATCAGGCGACTTGCCCTGTATCATGTCCATATCGAGCTGCCGCGACGCCTCCTCGTAGGTCGTGCCGTCGGGAAGGTAGTTGACTATCTCGACCTTGAAATCGAGCGGGAACTGAGTATACGCCGAGAATTTCGGCGTGATAGAGCCAAAGCTGGCAACGGTGAGCACTTGCCTGCCGTCGTCCGCGAACTTGGTCTCGTTGAGCGGCACGCTGCTCTCCTTGCCCGACGAGCAGGCAGTCGACGCGCATACGGCTCCGAGAATGAATGCGAGTGCGATATATTTTTTCATGGTGATTCCTCCTTTTCTTCTGTCATGGAGACAGTTTTCACTTATAAGTGACTTTCGGAGGCAAAAAAGACGAAATTTTTTTGAGATTTTTTAAATTTCGTATAGCTGCACAAATCACGTGCCTTTTTGTTGTGCAACATCACAAGAAAACAGCACAAAAATACTCAACATATCCCGAACCTCGTGCGCTAAAGGGAGATATTTCCTCCGAGGGCTTGCAATTATCCGCTTCGTTTGGTATAATTGATTTCGTTAATTTAATACCATGCAACGACACACGTAGTACGCACGTACGTAAATCTGATCACGGAATGCTTGATTCGATGAAGTACGGCTTGCTGCGTGTTTTTGCGTATTCAGGAGGAATGATCATGCCTAAGAACCGGTTTCAGCGAATGATGTTCGCACTTTTGACCGTTATCATCACAGTCCACGCCTACGTCTTCTACAGCCTCTACGTCGTGAACGGCTCGACGCTTATGAGCGTTACGGGCGCACACAGCGTGCTCGGCGCGGTCAACAGCATGGGCGGAGTCTATATCGTGGGCAGGAATCTGCCGATATGGGCAGTCGTGCTCATCGAGTTCGTGCTCGCGTATACCCTCGAGGTCACGGTGGGAAGCCCGATGTCCTTCAAGCTCGCGAGCAGAGTCTTCGACCCGCGCGACACTCACCCCGTTCTCTTTGAGACTGCGATAATCTGCGCGACGGTAGCCATAATGTGCCCGACCATGAGCTTCTTCGCGGCGTTCCTGTACTATCCCTATTACGAGGGCTTCAACATCTTCACGCTCCTCGCAAACTGGATAAAGCTCGTCTGCTTCAACTTCCCGTTCGCGTTTTTCTCGCAGCTTTTCTTCATACAGCCGCTCGTCAGGACGGTATTCAGGTTCGCAGTCAGCAGGCTGAGCAGGCGCAAGGTCACCGAGACAAACAGAGTCTCCGTCTGAACCGCGCAAGAGCTTCGCAAAATCATTTTTGTGCAAAAATACCATTTGCAATTTTTTCGTGCGGATGGTAAAATAATATTAACGAACGTGTAGCAAATTTCTGCGTAAATCCAGTTGTTTGCAGCACGTTCTATTTTTTTGGAGGTGCATATCAATGAAAAGAGTCAAGGAAGCGTGTATCTGTCAGACCCTGCACTTTATGCTCAAGGACGACATCGAGCACGAACTCGCCGTGAAGCTCGTAAACGAGGAGGTCGCGAAGTACAAGGAGTCGCTCGACAAGACGAGGACAAAGTACAGGATAACAGAGGAGACGACTCAGCCCGACGGCTCTGTTATCATCAGGATAAAGAAGCAGTACAACACCAGTCCTGTCGGTGCATATCTCGACTAAAATCAAATACTTATGAAAACAGCGCGTCGCCATGAGCATAAATCCAGCTTTGGCACGCGCTTTATCTTTTGGAGGTCAACAATGGAAAAATCACCCATACACATTCTCGAGCGCGAACCCGTCGGCAGGCTTATGAGGCGCTACGCCCTGCCGTGTATCGTATCCCTGCTCGTGGGAGCGCTCTACAACATCGTAGACCAGATATTCATCGCGAACGCCGCCTACCTCGGCTCGTACGGCAACGCTGCGAATACGGTCGTATTCCCGCTGACTGTAATCGCGCTCGCCATCGCTGTTATGGCGGGAGACGGCTGCTGCGCGTTCGTTAGCCTCAGTCTTGGCAAAGGCGAGCCCGACAAGGCACGCAGGAGCGTCGGAAATACAGTAGTTCTCACCGTCGCGGCGAGTCTGCTGCTGTGCGCTGTCTACCTCATATTCAGCGATGCCATCATCGCGATGTTCGGCGGCACGGTCAACCCCGAGACCTTCCGCCACTCGAAGGAGTACTTCTTCTACATCTCGCTCGGCATTCCGTTTTATATGTTCGGTCAGGCGATGAACCCCGTTATCCGCGCGGACGGCAGCCCCAGATTCGCGATGATATCGACTCTTGCGGGAGCCGTGATAAATATGGTGCTCGACCCCGTCTTCATCTTCGCCTTCAAGTGGGGCATGATGGGAGCGGCGGTCGCTACCGTCATCGGGCAGGTCGCAACGGCAGTCCTCGCGGCGTGGTATCTGCTGAATATGAAGCAGGTCAGACCCGCCCGCGCCGACCTCCTCCCCTCGCCCACGATAGTCCGCAGCACGCTCACCCTCGGGCTGACGAGCTTCCTCTCGCAGATATCGCTCGTGGCGGCAATGGCTGCGATAAACAACATGATACGAAAATACGGCGCACTCGACCCCGTCTTCGGGCAGGTCGAGTACGCACAGATACCTATGGCGGTCGTGGGAATCGTCATGAAGTTCTTCCAGATAGTCATCTCGGTGGTAGTCGGCATGGCGGCGGGCTGCATACCGATAGTCGGTTTCAATATGGGCGCAGGACGCAAAGACCGCGTGCGCGGGCTGTTCACGCGTCTGCTCGCTGCTGA
>JAUMVH010000255.1 GCA_030530245.1 Ruminococcus sp. | reverse complement strand
GTTTTTCATATGCTCGCGGACGCCCAAAGGGCTCCCCTACAGAAATACGTTTATTAAACCAACCGTAGGGGCCGCCTTTGGCGGTCCGCAAGTTTTTCATATGCTCGCGGACGCCCAAAGGGCTCCCCTACAGAAATACGTTTATTCAACCAATCGTAGGGGCTGCCTTTGGCGGTCCGCAAGTTTTTCGTATGCTCGCGGACGCCCAAAGGGCGCCCCTACAGGAATATAAGCTAACGAGCCTGTTATCATTGACACTTCGATGACAATGTGATACAATATAAGATATAGATAGAACAAAAAACGGAGGTCTTAACGTTGAAATCACTTAAACCATTAATACTCGCGGCGCTGCTGACTGCCACTGCGGCAGCGGGCGGCTGCTCCGATACAAAATCGAATTCGTCTCCCACGGAAGACAGCTCTGAGGTGCAGAATATCTCGCCCGAGGATATCCTCTTCAAGTGGCAGAAGCCCTATCAGGACAAGCTCGACGAGGTAAAGAGCGCAGACTCGGCGTATGACGCCTTCGACCTCTTCGACCTCACGGGCGACGGCAACCCCGAGCTCATCATCTCGCAGGGCACCGAGAGGACTTCGGTCTGCGAGATATACACCTTTGAGGGCGGAGCTCTCTCCTCCCTCGGGACAGCGGGCTTCGACGGCACCTTCGACTACCTCCCCGAGTTCGGGCTCATACGCGAGGAGTACCACGGCGACGGCTTCCTCCTCGGCAAGTTCAGGCAGTACGAGGGCGGCGAGATAACCGACTTCCTCACCTACAGCGACAACTCCGAATCCGCCTCCTCGGGCGCTTCGATAAAGCATGAGATAAACGGCGAGGAGGTGCTCCTGCCCGATTACGACGCCACGCTCGCGCAGTACGTCGACACGCTGACCATGCACCTCGGCAGAAAGTACACCTTCGGCGACGACTCCGAGAATTACGCGCTCAGGCGCGCCGAGAGCTGGGGCGGAGTCCTCGGCTCGAAGAGAAAGGCGGCGTGCAAGAAGAAGCTCCTCGAAATAGCCGACGAGCTCGGCGAGGACAAAAAGGACGCCGCCTTCGAGCTCTGCGACCTCAACGGCGACGATACCCCCGAGATAATCGTGTCATCGGGCTCCGTCACTGACGCGGCCTGCACGATTTACTACTTCAGCGGCAACGAGATAGAGCAGCTCGACGGCGAGTACGGCAGATACGGCAGGCTCCTCTTCGATATCGGCAGCCTCGTGTTCTACTCCGAGTCCGAGACGGGCTTCACCTACTGGAGCCTCGCCGACAGCGACTTCTCCGCCGATAAGTACAAGAGCTCGGGCAGCATAATGGAGGCGGGCAGACGCTTCCCTCTCACGAGCACGGGCATAGACGCGTCGCTGGTATAAAACATGGCTAAGTCGAAATACGTTTACACCTGCAATCAGTGCGGGTACGAGAGCTCGAAGTGGAACGGCAAATGCCCGTCCTGCGGCGCTTGGAACAGCTTTGAGGAGGAGCTCGCGGACTCTTCCCCCGCAGGCAACTCGGCAGCGGGCGGTAACGTCCCCGACCTGTACGACAGTATCCTCGAGCTCGCGGACATAGGTGCGGACAGCGACGTCCGCTACGACACGGGCATAGGCGAGCTCAACCGCGTGCTCGGCGGCGGACTCGTCAAGGGCTCGCTGGTACTGCTCGGCGGCGAGCCCGGTATCGGCAAGAGCACGCTGCTGCTGCAAATATGCCAGTTTCTCGGCGAGGAGCACTCGGTCCTGTACGTATCGGGCGAGGAGTCCGCGCGGCAGATAAAGCTCCGTGCGAAGCGGCTCGGGGTCGACACCGAGAACCTCTATATCCTCACCGCCAACGACGCGGAGGCTGTCGCCGCCACGATAGCGGGCAGCAATATCGACATCGTCATCATCGACTCGATACAGACCATGAGCATCAGCCGCATAGCCTCGAGCCCGGGCAGTCTCACGCAGGTGCGCGAGTGCACCAACCTCTTTATGCGCACCGCCAAATCGCAGGAGATACCCGTCATCATCGTCGGTCACATCAACAAGGACGGCGCTATCGCGGGTCCGAAGGTCATGGAGCACATCGTCGACGCCGTCCTCTACTTCGAGGGTGAGCGCCATCAGAGCTACCGCCTGCTGCGCGCCGTCAAGAACCGTTTCGGCTCCACGAACGAGATAGGCGTGTTTGAAATGCTCGACAAGGGGCTCGCGGAGGTCGCGAATCCCTCGCAGATGCTGCTCTCGGGCAGACCGCTGAACGTCTCGGGCACGTGCGTCGCCTGTGTCATGGAGGGCAGCCGTCCCATTCTCGCGGAGGTGCAGGCTCTCGCTGCAAAGACGAGCTACGCCGCGCCGAGGCGAATGGCTACGGGCTTCGACTTCAACAGGCTGAACATCATCATCGCGGTTCTCGAGAAGCGCCTCGGCATATTCATGGGCAGCCTCGACGTCTACCTCAACATCGTCGGCGGCTTCCGTCTCGACGAGCCCGCGGCAGACCTGCCCGTGGCGATGGCGCTGTACTCGGGCATTATGGACAAGCAGATAGGCGAGGAGCTCGTGGCGTTCGGAGAGATAGGTCTCGGCGGCGAGATACGCTCCGTATCGCACGCCTCTCAGCGTATCCGCGAAGCCGAGCGAATGGGCTTTAAGCAGGTCGTGGTGCCGAAGCAGTGTATGTCCGCGCTCGACAAGGAGAGCTACGACATCGAGCTCATACCCGTATCGAACCTGAAACAGGCGTTTGCAGCGATAAAGCAATAT
>JAUMVH010000254.1 GCA_030530245.1 Ruminococcus sp. | reverse complement strand
ACTCCGCTGGGGCGCCGCCCCAGACCCCGCAAAGGGACGCAGTCCCTTTGAACCCATAATCGCGCTGCCGCTCGTAAACTCGCTTACTCTGTTCAAAAGGTTAGTTTGCTTCCGCGATTCATAGCTATCTGTAGGGGACGGCGTCCCCGACGTCCCCGCCAACACGCAAAAAGGGGCGGAAACAAATCCGCCCCCAATATCCGATTTTATACGTTGAATCGGAACAGCACGATGTCGCCGTCCTGCATAACGTACTCCTTGCCCTCCAGTCGGACAAGTCCCTTTTCCTTTGCCGCCGCCATCGAGCCGCACTCCATAAGGTCGTCGAACGAAATGACCTCCGCACGAATGAAGCCCTTCTCGAAGTCGGTATGTATCTTGCCCGCCGCCTGCGGAGCCTTCGTGCCCTTCTTGATAGTCCACGCGCGTACCTCGGGCTTGCCTGCGGTGAGGTAGGAGATGAGTCCGAGCAGCGCATAGCCCTCCTTGATGATACGATTCAGACCCGAGACCTCGAGTCCGAGCTCCGCGAGGAACATCGCCTTGTCCTCATCGTCCATCTCGGCTATCTCAGCCTCTGTCTGCGCACATATCGGCAGCACGGCGGAGTGCTCCTCCTCGGCTAATTTGCGTACCTGCTGATAGTTCTCGTTTGTTTCGATATTGTTGGCGAAGTCGTCCTCGCTGAGGTTAGCCGCGTAGATGACGGGCTTTGCCGACAGCAGAGGCGTTGACTTGATAAGCTCGCGCTCCTCGTCGGTGAAATCGAAGCCGCGTGCGGACTTGCCCTCCTCGAGGTGCTCCTTCAGCCGCTTGAGGAAGTCCACCTCCGCGAGGTACTTCTTATCGCCCTTGGCAGCCTTCATAGCGCGGTCGATACGTCTGTCGACCATTTCGATGTCGGAGAAAATGAGCTCGAGGTTGATGGTCTCGATGTCGCGGAGCGGGTTTATGCTGCCGTCGACGTGAACGATGTTGCCGTCCTCGAAGCAGCGTACAACGTGGACGATAGCGTCCACCTCGCGGATATCGGCGAGGAACTTGTTGCCGAGACCCTCTCCCTTGGAAGCGCCCTTTACGAGTCCCGCGATGTCGACGAATTCGAGCGTAGCGGGCGTGAACTTATCGGGCTCGTACATTTCCGCGAGCTTATCGAGCCTCTCGTCGGGGACTGAAACGATACCGACGTTTTTCTCGATAGTGCAGAACGGATAGTTCGCGGACTCCGCGCCTGCGTTCGTCAGTGCGTTGAAAAGGGTGCTTTTGCCCACGTTGGGCAGACCTACCATACCAAGCTTCATAATTTGATTTACCTTACTTTCTGTGTTGTTTTTCGCGGGACTCTGTCCCGCACCCTGCCAGAGACTCTGTCTCTGGACTCTGGTCAAGGCTCTGCCTTGACAATCCGCTGGGACTCTGTCCCAGACCCTGCAAAGGGACGCAGTCCCTTTGAACCCGAATTTCGTTGCCGCTCGCGTTGCTCGCTCTGTCTGTACAGAACGCTCAGTCTGCTTTCGGCGGGTAAAAACCGCGGATACAAACCTGCCGCCTGTTTCACTAAGCGAGTTTACGTGCGTCCGCGCGAATCGCCCGCGGGGGCTCCCCGCCGTGGTCGCTCGCAAGCTCGCTCACATACAGTTAACCGCAAATAAGCTTCCGCGAGCCCTAGCAATTTAAGCGAACGGTTCAACTATTCCCGTGCTGCACCTTGCGGTTGTTGACCACGGAATTGATAGTCGAATTCTGTATCTGTACATCGCCGCTTCCCGAGCAGATATCGTTCGGGTTGCCGCAGAGCATATTCATCGTGACAGCCGAGTCCATAATGAAGACATTGCCGCTTCCGAGCGGATCACCTATGCCCGTAGCGTAGTCGCCCTCGGAGTCGATGATTATCTCCGCGTTCATTATCTTCGTGTTCACGTCACCGTCGATAGCTCCGATACACGAGTGCTTAGCCGAGCGCATCTTGATGTTGATGCGTCCCTTGCGGATAAGGATACTGCCCTCGCCCTCCTCGAGCGAGCCGATACCTACTGCCTGCGCGCCCGTGCAGAACATATTCACATCGCCCGCACAGGAGATAGTGGCAATGCCCTTGCAGCTTCCGATACCCGTCACCTTGATTCCCGAAACGGTGATATCGAGGTCGCACTTCTCGTCTATCTCTACGTTCGCGTCGCCGTTGTAGCTTCCTATCGCGAGACCGTTGTGGCTGTACATATAGAGCTTCGTCTTGCCCGAGAGCAGCTTTATCTCGGACTCGTCGTCGTTGTAGCCGCCGCCTATGCAGACGGTCTCCATACCGTTGCAGATTATCTCGAGCGTGCCCTGCATATCGACGGTGATATCGCCGTAGCCGTGGTCGTAGTCGTTGCCGATACCGATACCCGCGGAGGCGTAGCAGTCGATAGTGAGCGAGCCCTTGCCCGTGAGCTCGAACTGCGAGCCCATAGGCACGTAAATGCCCGAATATCCGAGCTTATTGTTCTTGGAGACGATGAGCACGAGCCGTGCATACTCGCCGACGGAGATAGTCGGCTTGCTGTTGCCGCTGACCATATTCACGTTTTTGAGCGTGAGCTCGCAGCTGTGGTTGTCCATGACGGAGATGTTCATCTTGACCTGCTTGTCGGGGTCGCCGACGATGGTGAGCTTGCTCTGATAGATGTGGATATCCGTGTACTTCTCGAGCGCGAGCTTGAGGAGGTCTATCTCCGTGTCGCTGCGCGCGGCGTATATCTTCCTCGTGCCGTTGGGACGCGTCTCG
>JAUMVH010000253.1 GCA_030530245.1 Ruminococcus sp. | reverse complement strand
CGCTTGTATCGCAACCTGTAAGTTCAAGGCAATCATCAAGAAGTAAGCGGAGGAATAATCAATGGAAAATATCACAGTTAAAGTCAATGGTGTTGAGATCTCCGTCCCCAAGGGTACTACTGTTCTTGAGGCTGCTCATACAGCAGGTTTTGAGATCCCCACACTGTGCTATATGAAGGAAATCAACGAGATCGGCGCCTGCCGTATCTGCGTTACCGAGGTAAACGAGGGCAGAGGCTTCCGCCTTGTTGCGGGCTGCGTATATCCCTGCTCGCCCAATATGGAGATAGTTACGAATTCTCCCAAGGTTCTTGAGTCGCGCAAGAAGACTCTCGAGCTCATACTCTCAACTCACGACAGAAAGTGCCTCTCCTGCGTAAGAAGCGGCAACTGCGAGCTCCAGAAGCTCTGCAAGGACTACGGTATCGACGACGCGGGCAGATACGACGGCGTGAACGAGCACTACGAGATAGACGATTCCGCTGCACATATGTACCGCGATAACAACAAGTGTATCCTCTGCCGCCGCTGCGTGGCTGTCTGCTCAAAGACACAGGGTATCGGCGTTATCGGCGCAAACGAGCGCGGCTTCAAGACATATATCGGCTCTGCATTCGATATGGGTCTCGGCGAGACGAGCTGCGTATCCTGCGGTCAGTGTATCGCAGTTTGCCCTGTAGGCGCTATCGCTGAAAAGGACTACACAAAGCAGGTCCTCGAGGCTATCGCAGACCCCGAGAAGACCGTTCTCGTACAGACTGCTCCCGCAGTTCGTGCAGGTCTCGGCGAGGCATTCGGTCTCCCGATAGGCACTAACGTAGAGGGCAAGATGGCTGCTGCTCTCCGCAGACTCGGCTTCGATAAGGTATTCGATACCGACTTCGCTGCTGACCTCACCATCATGGAGGAGGCTAACGAGTTTCTCGAGCGCGTTCAGAACGGCGGCACACTTCCTATGATAACATCGTGCTCACCCGGATGGGTAAAGTTCTGCGAGCACTACTATCCCGACCTCATCGACCATCTCTCGACCTGCAAGTCGCCTCAGCAGATGTTCGGTGCTACAGCCAAGACATACTACGCCCAGAAGATGGGTATCGACCCCAAGAACCTCGTAATGGTTTCCATTATGCCTTGTACGGCTAAGAAGTTCGAGATAGGCAGACCCGACCAGAGCGCAGCAGGCGTTCCCGATGTTGATTTTGCTCTCACGACCCGTGAGCTCGGCAGAATGATAGAGCGCGCAGGTATCAACTTCCTCGGTCTGCCCGATGAGAAGTTCGACGACCCGCTCGGAATCTCCACAGGTGCAGGCGTTATCTTCGGCGCTACAGGCGGTGTTATGGAGGCTGCTCTCAGAACAGCTGTTTACACCCTCACAGGCGAGAACGTGACCGACCTCCCCGAGGTTCGCGGCACAAAGGACATCAAGGAGGCTACCTACAACGTTGGCGGCACAGATGTCAAGGTAATCGTAACAAGCGGTCTCTCCAACGCCCGCAAGGTGCTTGACGACATCAGAGCAGGCAAGTGCGACGCTCAGTTCATCGAGGTAATGGCTTGTCCCGGCGGCTGTGTAAACGGCGGAGGTCAGCCTCAGGTTCCCATGGGAATCAGAAACTTCGTTGACATCAGAGAGGAAAGAGCTAAGGTCCTCTACAACCTCGACAAGTCCATGCCTCTCCGTCAGTCACACGAGAATCCCGCTATCAAGGCTGTATACGAGGAATTCTTCAAGAAGCCCGGCAGCCACAAGGCTCATGAGGTCCTCCACACTTCATACGTCAAGAGAAAGGTAAACGAGGTCTGAGACCGAGTTTTAACTGAAAACGACTATCCCTCCGACAGCGCGTCGGAGGGATTTTCATAAACAAAAAGGAGAAATTATGAAACACAATTGTGAATTATGCGGCACAAAGCTCATCAGCGGCAAGCTCTTCACGGCTACTCCCCATGATGTACTGTTCTACCCCTTCGGCGAGGAGTACAAGAGCGACCCTCAGCGCAGCACTATCCACTGCGAGGCGTGCCCTAAGTGCGGTCATATACAGAACCTGACTCTCACATCTCCCGACAAGATATTCGGCGAGAACGGCGAATGAGCAGTATTTTCACCTCTACGCTGAATACGCGCCCGATACTGCCCGACAGCCTGCGCTTCATCAGGAGCGACGCGCTTTTCAGTCCCACCGTGGACGAGCTCGGGTGGCTGAGGTACAACGGCGTCACGACGGTAGTTGACCTGCGCTCGGAGGACGAGGCGCGCGCCTGTCCGACAAAGCTCGCAGAGGCGGAGGGCTTCACGTATATGAATATGCCCGTCACGGGCGGTAACGCCGTCCCCGAATCGGCGGCGGACGTCCCGCGCTCGTACGTTGCTATGCTCGATGAACAGATGGACGCCATAATCGCGGCGATAATGTCCGCAAAGACGAACGTGCTGTATTTCTGCTCGGCAGGCAAGGACAGAACGGGCGTGGTCACAGCGGTGCTGCTGCAAAGGCTCGGCTGCGACGAGGACTACATCATCGCGGACTATATGCAGTCGGCGGAGGAGCTCCGCCCCATGCTCGAGGCATACGCGGCGAGCGGAGCGGCTGAACTCGGCGTGATAACACCGCGCCCCGAAAACATCCGAGCAGTTTTGGACGAACTGAAAAGAAGGTCTGTGCTTTAACTGTTATGCCCATATGGCAGTATTATAGGAACCTACTGGGTGAAAACCTTTCTGAAGAAAGGTTCTTCCCCCAGACCCCCTTTCCAAAGACTTTTAGCCCAAATTTTTGCC